>CAYQFM010000200.1:0-3738 GCA_964416735.1 uncultured Iamiaceae bacterium
GACCGCAGGGGTTCGACCAGGTCAAAGTCCATGTCATCGGGAAGGCCACCGACATTGTGGTGGCTCTTGATCTTGGCTGCCTGAGCCGTCCCTGACTCGATCACATCCGGATACAAGGTTCCCTGAACCAAGAAGCGGGCATCCTCGATTTCGGACGAAGCATCTTCGAACACCCGGATGAAAAGTTCGCCGATGGCTTTGCGCTTGTCCTCCGGATCCGTCACGCCAGCCAGTCGCTCGAAGAAGCGATCGGCCGCTTTCACATGAATCAACTCGATACCCTGATGGCGACGGAAGGTCTCGACGACCTGATCGCCTTCGCCGGCACGCATAAGGCCCGTATCGACGAAGACACACGTGAGTTGGTCGCCGATCGCCTTGTGCACCAGCGCCGCGGCCACAGCAGAGTCGACGCCACCCGACAGTCCGCAGATTGCACGTCCATCGCCGACCTGCGCCCGGATGGCCTCCACCGAAGACTCGATCACCGAGGTCATCGTCCAGTTCGGCGCGCACCCGCAGGCCCCGAACAGGAACGCTTCGAGCATGTCCTGACCGTGCTGGGTATGGGCGACTTCGGGATGGAACTGCACACCGAACAGCCCCCGCTCAGTGTTCTCGAATGCCGCGGCGGGAGTATCCGCTGTTGATGCGGTGACTTCGAAACCGGCGGGTGCACCCGTGATCGTGTCGGCGTGGCTCATCCAGACCGATACCGACGATGGCAACTCGCCGAAGAGCAGGCTCGCCTCGGGCCTCGCCGTCAGCTCGGTTCGGCCGTACTCACCCGAACCGGTGCGGGCGACCTCACCGCCAAGTTCCACCGTCATCAGTTGGGCGCCATAACAGATGCCTAGGATCGGCACGCCCAGTTCGAAGATCGCCGGGTCGATTCTCGGCGCACCGTCGACATGCACGGACGCGGGGCCACCGCTGAGGATCACACCGGCCACGCCACGATCGGCAATCTGCGAAGCCGTGATCGTGTGGGGAACGATCTCGCTGTAGACGCGCTTCTCACGGACTCGACGGGCGATCAACTGCGCATACTGCGCGCCCAGATCGACCACCAGCACCGTGTCGAACTGCGGAGCGCCCACGTGTGGTTCAGCTCTCAGTGCCCCATCCCCACGCCTTGAGCCTTCTGGAGGTTCTTGCCCTCTGTCTGCAGTGCGGGCGCAACCATCACCTCGGCCTTCTGGAAGTCTTTGACCGAGTCGTAGCCACAGGTGGCCATCGAGGTGCGCAGCGCGCCGAACAGGTTCATGCGACCATCGTTCTCATGGGCCGGACCGACGAGAATTTCCTCGAGTGTGCCTCGGACAGTGGTCTTAACCCGAGCTCCGCGCGGAAGCGTTGGGTGGAACGTCGCCATACCCCAGTGGTAGCCGCGACCCGGTGCTTCAGATGCAGCCGCCAGAGGCGAGCCGATCATGACCGCATCGGCACCACACACGACGGCTTTGGCGATATCGCCACCGGTTCCCATGCCGCCGTCAGCGATCACATGCACATAGACGCCTGTCTCGTCGAGGTGCCGCATGCGCGCTGCACGGGCATCGGCAATTGCGGTTGCTTGCGGCACTCCGATACCAAGCACGCCGCGGGTGGTACACGCGTGGCCGGGGCCGACACCGACGAGAATTCCCGCGGCTCCCGTGCGCATCAGATGCAGGGCAGCCTGGTAGCTGGCGCAGCCACCGACGATCACCGGCATGTCGAGTTCACGCACGAACTTCTTCAAGTTGAGAGGTTCTGCATTCTTAGACACGTGCTCTGCAGAAACCACGGTCCCTTGAATGACGAGCAAGTCCAGTTCGGCTTCGATGAGTTTCGGCGCAAACATCTCGGTGCGCTGAGGAGTAACCGAAGCACAGGACACGACCCCGGCGTCTTTGATCTGACGGATTCGCTCGGCCACCAATTCGAGCTTGACCGGCTCGTTGTAGATGTCCTGCATACGCAGGGTCGCCTTCTCGGGCGTCAGTTGTGAAATCTCTTCAAACAGCGACTCGGGGTCTTCGTAGCGGGTCCACAGGCCTTCGAGGTTGAGCACACCCACCCCGCCCAGACGACCGATTTCGATTGCGGTTGCCGGACTAACGACCCCGTCCATTGCCGATGCCATCAGCGGCAGATCGAACGTGAACGCGTCGATCTCCCAAGAGATATCGACGTCTTCGGGGTCCCTCGTCCGCCTCGACGGGACGATCGCAATGTCGTCAAACCCATAAGCCCGCCGCCCCGACTTGCCGATGCCGATCTCGACCTCAGCCACAGTACCTACCCCTCCAGAATCGCTACGGAGGGCCGCTTCGCACCCGATGAGCGGTCAGTTACGGACCGGATCCATCGTGCGAACTCACGCCCTTGGAAGGTCTCAGTTTAGCCACCGAGGCTGGTGCAAAATACAGCCGTTCCAAGACCTGGCCAATTGTTGACGAGATGCGCGACAAAGACCACGGGAGTGCTTGACCAATCGAGGCACGGTCCACCGATGGCGGTCCACCGATGATGAAACCAACAGCGTGGAGCGAACCAACGCGTGTTTTTGTATGCTGATCTGCATGCACACCACGAGTGTCAGGATCGATACCGCGACGCACCGTGAGCTAAAGCGCCTAGCCACCGAGTTCAACACCACCGTCGGCAACACCGTGACGCTCGCCGTCCGAGCCCTTGGACAGGACCGCGTCGGTACCGACCTGAGTGCGCCGTTGCGCGACGAAGAGGTCAACTGGCTCGATGCTGACCTCGGGTGACATCGTCGACTTGGAGTTAGGAACACCCGAAGGACGCGAGGCGGGCTTCCGACATCCGGCAGTGCTGGTCACCGCTCAACGGGTCCTCGATTCAGCACCATCGGTCGTCCATGTGGTGCCGATCACGAGCACGCTTCGCAACTTCCTCTCCGAAGTGGTCATCGAGGCTGACCGGGTGAACGGACTCGAGACGGTATCGGCAGCACAGTGCCAGCACATCCGGGCGGTATCGCCGAGTCGGATTTCCGGCGTCCGCGGAAACGTGGGCGGTGCGGTGCTCTCCCAGATTCGAGAGACCATCGCTTTGATCCTTGACTTGCCCTGACTCCCACCTACGAACACTGTTCACAAGCGGAACACCGGTCCGCGCACCACGACAGGCCGATATCTGATGTCCCAGTTTCCTACCAATCTGCACAGAATTGGTAGAAGGAGTCGACGACAACTGCTGAATTTCGATGAATTGGTAGCAACCTGGGAGTTGAGTTGAAGAAGCCACAGCAACCTCCTGATTTCGAATCCCTGATGATCGAGTTCTGATCACCGGATCGCATCGCCATGTTGATGGCGCATATGGATCCCCTCGATGTCCGGGGTCGCTATCTCCATTGGGATGAGATGCGCCGCCGCACTCCACCCGGAGGGCTGACCCATGAGCAATGGTGGTTGGCGACGACCTTGACGCGCCGTAGTGCAAGCATCGAATTTCCTCTGACCTCAACGACTGGCCAGCCGTTTCGGTTTTCGAACGTTGAACCCGCACCGTCCAAGAACTCACAAACTGCATCGACCGGTGGGCAAGCGGCCAGCATCCGGCAGATGCGCTGTCGCCGGATCTTCCAGCGGGTGACAGATATCTGATGAGCTCACTCGCGGAAGAAGCAATCACCTCGAGCCACCTCGAAGGCCGCACCACCACCCGCCGACCTCGTCGGTGAGGTACTTCGTCGCCAACCGGTACCAGAGCCAGTCCTGG
>CAYQFM010000201.1:0-3713 GCA_964416735.1 uncultured Iamiaceae bacterium
CATTTGGCTTCGCCGGTCAATACAGCGATGCCGAGAGCGGCTATCAGTATCTGAGAGCCCGCTACTACGACCCCACGACCGGTCAGTTCCTCACCAGAGACCCCATCGAGGCGATCACACGAAGTGCCTATGGCTATGTCTACGGCAACCCGTTGAATGCAACTGATCCGAGTGGGTTGGTGCCATGTCGCAATGGACTTATCGACGGTGGAGGCTGTGATTACTTCGGAAATCCGACCCCACCAGGATGTGGCTCAGTTCCTCGTGGGTTCTGTGTGGTTCCACCACCGCCACGGACTCCATACCCGATACCTTCGACGTCTGCAGTTGGTGCGAACGCCTACACCTGTAGCTCGCTCTATATTCTAGCGGGGCAAAATGGGGGGACTAGACCGTGTGGGTGTGAATCCGTGTGGCGGGAACAGGCCAACAAGCGAGCCGATGCCGCGAAAGAACGACAGCAAAATTCGCTGCCTATATTAGAGCCACTTACGACAATTGCCCGTGGTGCAATTGTCGTTGGCGCATGTCTCAGTGTCGGAGCCGTCGGAGCCGTTACCGGCCTATTCTTGGTGCCAACCTGGCCAGTCGGAGGTCCAGTCACGGGAGCGGTCGCCGGATGCTTCATTGGCGGTGGATTCGCTATTGCGGGTGACGGCGATAATGGCATGCAACTCCCAGGACCGGGACGTTGAGGTTTGTCTTTTGGCTGACAAGCCGAATCCCCGATCCGTTCGAACGGCACATTGGCATTGGCCTCCTTCTGGTATTTGCAATGTGGATTGTCATTGGAGTTCCGATGGCGATCATTGGGGCGACCCTGACGCCATTAGCGGACTTGCCAGGCAGTATCCCAAACAAGGTTGCAGTCACGATGCTGGGTACCCTGATTGGAACCGCTTTCCTCCTACGGGCCCTACTCCCAGGAAGCGAGAAAGGAGATGACTGAAGGCCAGGTCGGTTTTTTTCATCAATGCCTGGTGTGGATCGGCATCACTCAGCCGACGATGACTCAGGACTCGAAATGGTTGGACAGCCTTGCCGATCCGGTGAAGTTGAGAGTATTCGTGGTCAAATTCGTGGCAGTGGTGTCTCTTTGTCCCTCAGCCGTCTTCTTACTTGGTGGTCTGGCGCTGAGCAGTTCAGCCGCTGTTGCGATCGGCCTCAGCGCCGGGGTTGTGTCCATCTTATTGATACTGACACCATTCTCCGCGACGGGCGCATGCCGATGGCACAAACGTCAACGATTCTTGATAGAGCGGTGTTCCTGACCTCGGAGTTTTGCGGTTTCGTCATCAATATATGTGGTCCCATGTCCGCCAATTCGACCATGTCTCTTCAAGTCGCCGGTCACGGTGGTGTGCCAACAACGGGCGTGTCAGCTGTCCTAGTCAACATCACAGCCACCGGTGCAAGTGCTGCCGGGTGGCTCAAGACCTACACATCAGGTGATCCCACACCAGATGGCACCAGTGTCATCTACGAAGCGGGCAAAGACGCAGCGAATCTTGCAGTAGTTGGTGTCGGCTCTGACGGTCGCATCGCACTGTCGAACTCTGCTTCGCTCGATGTCATCATCGACGTAGTTGGCTACTACGGCGAAACCACCGACACCTGGATGTACGCGTATTCACCAGATGGCATCCGAAGCACCAAGAGCGGTCCCGGAACGAACACCACCTACAAATGGGACAGGGCCTCTGGTTTGCCGATGTTGTTGTCCGAGACAACTACAAATGTCGGCACCACCTACTACATCTACGGACCAGCGGGGTTGCCCATAGAGCAGATCAACGCGAACGGCTCGGTCTACTTCATCCACCACGACCAACTCGGCTCGACGCGTATGATCACAGACGTGTCCGGCAACGCGGTCGCAACGATCTCCTACGACGCGTACGGCAACGAGAGAGCGCGTTCAGGCACGGCAAGTTCGCCATTTGGCTTCGCCGGTCAATACAGCGATGCCGAGAGCGGTTTTCAGTATCTACGTGCCCGCTATTACGACCCCACGACGGGTCAGTTCCTCACCAGAGACCCGATCGAGGCGATCACACGAAGTGCCTATGGCTATGTCTACGGCAACCCGCTGAATGCAACAGACCCGAGTGGGTTGTACCCGGGTGAAGGGTTCGTTAAGAAGGCAGCGGAAACTGTCGACACGACGGCCAAAGCCATCAAGGGCACGGCTACAACTCTTGTCGGTGCCCTTGATCAGCCCCTCGCTGGTTGCAATGACGCTTCAATTCCGTTCGTCCGGGTTGCTCGTGGCGTGGGATCAACGCTAGTGGGTCGGGCGTCAGGGACATCAGGAAATCCCCTTGCGGACCTCAAGAAACAGATTGACGACTACTTCAACGCGCGCCCGGCACACTTCGACCCAGGCATCTGCGTAGTCGTCTGCTACGACCACGATTTCTCGAATGGCATGAACAACTGGGGCGTGGGGTTGGCGCTCAGCCTCCAGTTGGTTACGTGGAATTCGGACCAACTCCAGAGTCCGAAGAACTGTGTTTGGTTCAAAGGAATTGGCTATTGCTGGGATGACGAGGGCGACTCAAGCGTCAACCTGTCCGTTGGCGTTGGTGTCGAAATTCTCAGGCACACGTTCTGATGCCCGTGGTGACAGCAGTGCCTTCGAAACGGAACCGGACTTTGGCGGTACTTTGCCAACTGTGGTGTTTTCTTGGCCCGATCCTGGTACTCGCATTGGTGCTGCGCGCGACAGGCATCGATCGCCGCGATCGGCTGCTGCGCGTGACCACGGCGGAGGTCCTGAATCTTCAGATCATCACGCTGATTCCGGTAGTAGTCAGCCTCGCCGCTCTTGTGCTTGGTCTACAACTTCTCGGCATTGCTTCCTGGCTCGTCTGGATCGTCATCGTCGGGTACGGCTATGTCGTAGGTCTCGTCGGCGCGATCAAGGCGTGGCGAATGGAGCCTTGGTCGTACCCGGTGAATATTCGAATTGTTCGCAGCGAATGGACACCAGCGTCCGAGGTGTGACCAGCCCAGGTCCTGCCCGGACTCTGGTCGTTCGCTACTACAACCCCACCACCGGCCAGTTTCTCACCAGAGACCCCATCGAGGCGATCACACGAAGTGCATATGGCTTTGTCTACGGCAACCCGTTGAATGCAGCGGACCCGAGTGGGTTGTACCCGGGTGAAGGGTTCGCGAAAAAAGCGGCCGAAATGTTCGATTCCTCAGCGAAGGCGGACAAGGCAACATCTGAAGCCGTTGGTGACGCTCTCGGGCAATCACAGACAGAGTGCAGGACCCATCCATTCTCGGGGCACGGTTGATGTCGCGACTCGTTGGCGATCTACCTGCTCCACCGAATGATTCGTTTTCGGGTCCCGACATCAAGAAGTCGATCGATGACTTCGGGAGCTTTATCTACAGGCACACTGACTGGAACGCTGGTGGCTGCTTCACCTGGTTCTGCCGGTCGGCGTACTACGACCGCGACGAGGGAGTGGTGTATTCGGATCGAAGTGCAGTTGGCTTGGAGGCCGGTCTCACAGGAGGAATCCGTTCCGCCCCTCAATCGGAGTGGGACGGAGGGGCCTGCATTTCTGGAACGTTCGCATATGGAGCAACAGTATGCGTTGGGCAGGGCGGGAACTGGAGCCTCGGATTCTCTGCCTCGGAGCAGGGATTCCCGGCCTTTCAGCACTGTCGCTGCCGGGCAGGAGCCTTGCCGCGCACAA
>CAYQFM010000202.1:0-3683 GCA_964416735.1 uncultured Iamiaceae bacterium
GGGACCCTGCGTCCATGTGACGATACGGTGGGCAGTCGAGCGAATCTGCATGCGGCGCTCGTGGCGGTTGACCCGCTCGAGGTCGAACTCGAACGAAGTTCCGTCGACGACAACGCGCCAGCGGGTCGGCCCGAGACGCCACAGGTTGAAAACATATGCGCTGTCGCGGTGACGCAACTCGACGGTGTGCCCCAGATTGCGGTCGACCTGAGGTCGCCCTCGCCGTGCCCAGCCGTAGAAGCGCGCCTGGTCGAGGGCTTCTTTTTCAAGGGCCACCTCCACAGCCGCGGCGACCATCGCCGTGTTCGCGTGGCGCTTGGTGGTGAAGCTCATCGAGCGTTCCTGATCCGACACCCACGTGGTTGTGGCGCGTCCCAGGCGAACGTCTTCGCGATCGAGGAGATCCAACAGGAAACCCTGATTCGTGGTCCCGTCGGAGACGACGATCATGAGGTCTTCCAATGCCCGACGTAGCCTCGTGAAGGCCTCGTCGCGATTCAGGCCCCATGCGCAGACCATTGCAATTTCGGAGTTTGCGTCGATCAGGTCGCCTTCGGCGCAGGCGACATCGACACGTATTCCGTTTCCGGTTGGAAGTCTCAGGTGCTCGAGGGTGCCGGGAGTGGGGGAGAACCCGCGGGCGGGGTCTTCCGCCCGGATGACCACACCGACAGCGTGACCGCGAGCCGATGCATCGAGCGGGTTTGGGCGTTGGTATCGCCTGATTCGTCCCATCAACTCACCGATCACCTGCGAGCGGGTCGATGTGTTGGCCGAATCGTCGGGCGGCCGTTCGAGGCTCTCTCCGATGGCGATGGCAGCCAGGTCGGTTCCCGTTGTCATCTCGGCCACGATGTGGGTCAGTTCCACCCACGAGCCGGCGCACACCTCCACGTTGTCCGGATCGCCCACGAGGAACGTGATTCCCACGGTCGCATTGCCGACGAACCCGTCAATCGATTCGATGGCCTTTGCCTTGATTCTCTCGATGACGCCGAGACTGATCTGCACCTCGCCGGATTCGATGAGGATTTCCTTGTCGCCACGGCGGATTGTCGTGTCGGTCATTGCGATGACGCGTGCGGTGCCGTCATCAGCCCTTGTCGTAACCACGTCGATCCGTCGACGGTGTTCTCCCTCGTTCGGTTTGTTTGTCGGGAACGACTGTGGGCCCGGGGCATCCACCATCACGTCGGGTGTGGTGTTCAGAACCGTGGCATCGATCCGGGCGCACGCATCAGCTAGTGCTGAGCGCAACTCGGGTGCTAGGTCACCGAGCCAGATGTGGCCGACCTCTGCGGTGGTCAGTTTGTCCGCCAGGTCGCTCACGAGCGCCTCTGTGTCCTCACGACCGGCTGGGCGCAGGTGGTTGCGCTCGAAGGCGTGGCGCATCGTCTCAGACGTGATGATCTCGTCGCATGATCGGCTGAACAGGGAGTGTTCCTGTGAAGGAGCACATACGGCAATGATGCGTACCGGCTCGTCGCGCCTGCTGTTCAGTTCCCGCACGGCATGCACGAGGCGCATCGCCGAAACGCCGTGTTCGACGATTGCCAAGCGGGTGGTCCGGTGACCCGCATTACTCCGGTTGTCACCGGTACTTCGCAGCGTGTTCAAGTAGCCGGACTTTATCGCACGGCCCGTGAAACGTCGGAAGGCTCAGGCCTTTATCGCACCTGTCGTGATGAGAATCACCGTCAGGGCGGCGGCGGCAATTCGGTACCAGCCGAAGATCCGCATGTCGTGGCGTTGGAGATAATCGACCATCCACCTCATTGCGGCAAGGGCCGCCAGGAAGGCGACGAAGCCCCCGACAAGGGGGTCGACCCAGCCGAAAGTATCGACGAGAGCCCCGCCGTTCTTGGCCAACTCGTAGAATGTGGCACCCGAAAGCGTGACGAGGCCGAGTAGGAAGCTGAACTCGATCGCGGCCCCCAGGCTCAGTCCGGCGATCAGGGCTCCGAGAATCGTCGCCAGGCTTCTACTGGTGCCGGGCCACAGAGCAATGCACTGCGCACCACCGATGATCAGCGCCTGACGCACGCGCATCTGATCGATCGACATTCCTCCACGATCAGCCTTGAAGCGGTCTGCGGTGGCGAACAACACAACCGCACCCACGATCCAAGCGGCCACCACCGGCCAGAGAGTCAGGAGATGGTCCTTGATCAGTTTCTCACCGGCCAGACCGATAACGACCGCAGGGATGACCGCCACTATCAGAGCGATGAGAGTGGATCGTCCCTTTGGGTCGCGTCCAACCAGGCCCGCCGTCATCGACCGGATGCGCCCGAAGTAGAGCACCACCACGGCGAGAATCGCCCCGAACTGAATCGCAACCGTGTACGTGTCGGCGGCGGTCTTTGTGGCCTCGTCCTGACCGATTCCCATCAGGCGCGCGGCGACGATCAGGTGGCCGGACGATGAGATCGGCAGAAACTCTGTAGCCCCTTCCACCAGACCCAACACGGCAGCCCGTCCCCAACCGAGCCGGGTGTCGTCTTGTGGCTGTTCTAGCGTTGCGCTGGTGAGCAGAAGAAGGATCCCGACGACGACAAGTGCTGCGGTGCACCCGACGACGAAGCGGCGACCCGTTCGGGGGGTGCGGTTCATGTCGGCCCGAGATTACAACAGTGCTTCAGTGGGTGTGCGTGCTGCCCTGCCCGGGTATCTGTACCTCGATGGTGCCAACGAAGGCGTCGACGGTGCTGATCCGAAATCCGAGCATTCCCGCTTCCTCGGGCGACCAGACCCATTGGCCTCCAGGGTCGACAACGTGTTCTTCCACCACGGGTAGCGGTGCACCCGGTGCGGGTGCCTGGTACGCCGTCACCTTTACCGTGGCGGTGGTGTCGCCGTCGTTGGTCCAAGTCACCGGGGTTCCAAGTTCGATGGTCACGTAGGCGGGGCAGATCCGCTCGACATTGAACTTCACCACAGCTTCTTGTGCTGTCAGCGGTTCACCCGGCATTCTGCTGGGGCAATCGCCCTCTGACGCCTCGCCACCCGGGCCCATGCCGAACATGGTCGTGGTCGTCTGACTTCCGTCAGGAGCGGTGTTGCCAGCCGGTTGTGAAGTTTCGGTGGGTTGAGAGTCAGATTTGTTGCTGGCACAGGCCGACGCGGTGGCACTCATGGCTACCAATGCACCCATGAGTGCCACCCATCGGCGTGTTCGGATCGATGTGTTGGCGATCACCCAGCGACCGTGTCCAGCACTGTCTGGAGTGCCGACCGTGCGTCGATAGCAACCTCGCGCATGTCTTCTCCGGGCATCACCTGTACCGGGTCGACAATAGCGATACGCGTTTGGTCGTCCACCTGCTCCAAGACGACGTTGCAAGGCATCCAGAGTGCAGCATCGACGTCGGCCTCCAGTGCCCGGTTGGCAAAATGCGGGTTGCACGCACCCAGAATCTTCATTGGGGGGCGGATGACACCGATCTTGGCTTCCAGCGTCTTAGCCACGTCGATTTCGGTAAGCACGCCAAAGCCATTTTGCGCCAGGGCATCGCGAATTGCCTCTTCAACCTCGGCAATTGGCTTGGTAACTGTGGCTTCGAGTCCGGTCATTTCATCCTCCATGGGTGAGAAAACTGTCTACCTGTTTATACCCGGTGGGGTGTCAAATTGCGCTGCCCGACACATTCGACCGCATTTCTGACGCAAGCCGATCAGTGTGT
>CAYQFM010000203.1:0-3675 GCA_964416735.1 uncultured Iamiaceae bacterium
GGTCGACGTTTCACCAAGGTCGTGATGTCGGTTGTGCTGGTGATGATCTTGCTGGTGGGGATCATCTTGGGATTTGGTTGGTGGAGGTTTTCGAGGATTCCCAGGGTTGACGTCGCGCAGGCGCTGTCGACGGGTGCACATTCAGGGACCAATTACCTGATTGTCGGAACAGACTCACGAGAGGGGATCAGCGAGGGCGACGCGAATGCCGGCGCTTTCCTGGGCGGCGAACCTTCGGGGGCGCGCACCGACACGATCATGGTCATGCGCTTCGAGGGCTCTAAGACATACCTGCTCTCGATTCCGAGGGATCTGTGGGTGGTGAACCCGACCACCGGCGAGATGGGCCGGATCAACTCGACCTATGCGGATGGACCGGCGACGCTGATCGCAGCGGTGCGTGATCTGGGCATTCCGGTGCACCACTACATGGAGATCAACTTTGTGACCTTCGGAAAGCTCGTCGATGCTGTCGATGGAATTTCCATCGACTTCCCATATCCAGCCCGTGACACCCATTCGGGACTCGACATCGCTACCGCCGGTACACACAAACTCGACGGTACACAGGCGCTGGCGTATGTGCGTTCGCGCTACTACGAGGAGTACGTGGATGGAACGTGGAAGACCGACCCACTCTCTGACCTTGGGCGTGTGGAACGTCAGCGCAATTTCATGGGTGCCCTGTTTGGCCGGGTCACCCATGTGTGGAATCCGGTGACCCTGTTGAAGGTCGGGAACTCGATGGGGGCGGGTCTCAAGATCGACAAAGAGATGACGTACTTCGGAACCCTCGCTCTTGGTTGGCGGCTCCGTGGATTCAACCCCGAGTCCATCACGTTGCCGGTCACGCCACGCACGACATCGGGTGGCGCAGCGGTTCTAGATCTGCAAGAGACTCAGGCCGCACCGATAGTCCAGCAGTTCTCTGCGTGAGCAGATTTGGTCACTTTGATCGGACAAGACCGCCTTTCAGGGTCTGATCAGGGTTTGTTCAGATGTCCTTTCAGAGTCTGATCAGTCGGCAGGAAACAACCAGCGCGTGAACCACCCGGCCTCCGCTTCGCTGACGAGGCCGAACAGCTTGTCGTAGAAGTCGAAGTGACCAGCGTCAATCGTGATCAGTTCCGATTCCGGTGGCATCAGGGAATGGGCGTGAACCGCCGTTTCGTATGGTGCCAGTACGTCGTTTCGGGCTGCCACGATCATGATGGGTACACGTGCATCGGGGGCGCTGTTGAGTGGTTTGTAACCCACGAGCCTGGCTATGGATTTCAGGGTCACTTGATTTCGCCAAGAACTGCCCAGCCGTTCCCAGCCATGAAAGAACCCCCACGCATCCGGGTCTGGCGAAAGCGCACCGGGTCCATCCGTCTCGGGCGTGACAACGGGGATCGTGAGTGGATCTGCGCCCTTGGATACCCGTTTGTCGTCATCGAGCAGAATGGTGGCCAACTCGTCGGGTATGTCGTCGAGCGGAGATGCGAGGAATGGAACCTGGGCCACCACCGTGGTGATCCGTTCGTCAATTGACGCGAGGACGATGACGTGGCCACCGCTGAATGATGTTCCCCACAGCCCGATTCGATCTCCGTCGATCCCTTCGATGCCCTGACCCCAGGTGATTGCGTCCCGGTAGGCACGGAGTTGGCGTTCCGGGTTCACTTCTTGGCGGGGGGTTCCACCGCTGGCGCCGAAACACGGATGATCGAAGACGATCACTGCCATTCCTGCATTCGCGAACACTTCTGCATATCGGTCGAGACCCATTTCCTTCACCCCGGAAAAACCGTGGGCCATGATCACGACAGGGACATCTCCATCGGCCTCTGGCATATAGAGCCACCCTTTTACGGGGTTGTCGGCCGAGACGATCGTTATGTCACGTCTGGAAAACTGCATTTCGATCAGACGTCGATCAGCTTGATCAACTCGATGGCGGAGAGGGGTCCGTAGTACTCGTCCTGGTTTTGGGTGATGAACCGGTACGCCTTGATGCCCAATGGTTCGTGAAGGGGTGTGCCGTCGTCCGCCGTGAGTGTGAAATCCTCGATCTGAAACGTACCCAACTCGACGCTGAACCATTCACCGCTGATGATGACTTTGGACACTCTCTTGATTGGAATCGGCATGATCGGAGCCTACGCGCCGGGGTGTATGCCTGCTTCAGACACCCTTTGACTTACGCTGCGCAGTGATGAGGGGTTCACGTCGACCTGAGCCAGTGACACCGATGTGGCTCGCGCACCACTTTCCCGACAGCTACGACCGGTGTGTCGTCCTGGCCGGCAGACATGTGTGTCGGCGCTGCCTGGTTCTCTATCCACTCGCGTTCAGTGTGATGTTTCTCACCATGAGTGTGGCTCCAGCCTCCACCGAAGCCGATCGGATCCTGATGATCCTGCTTCCGTTGCCAGCCGTGATCGAGTTCACGCTCGAGCATCTGGGCTTCATCGAATACCGACCCACCCGTCAGGTGCTGGTGAGCATGCCGCTGGCTGTGGCGCTCGGACGAGGTTTTGCAATCTACGTGAACCACCCGACGAGCATTCTGTTCTGGGGCGTGGTTGGTATCTACGGCGGGCTCTGCGTTTGCATTCTCATATTGAGGACATTCGTTCAAGCACGTCAATCAAGACAATCCGAGGATGAATCGACCGGTTAGCAGCCTTGGCGCTGTCTCGTGTGCAGTCTTGCGCGCGATGCGACCTGATGTCCGGGCTCAGTCGGCGACCATCAGCAGGACGTGGTCAGGCTTGGTCACGGCGGCTTCGAGTACCTCGTAGGCGTTCTCGACGAGCGGAACAAGATCCTGGCGAGCCTTGAATAGTGACCGATCGAGGGACCTCATGTCTTTCAGTGCGGCATCAAGATCGTCTTGGCTCAGCCATCCCTTGTTGCCGTGACCGAGTTGGATCGAAAGTTGGCGATTCGACTCGGTCAATCCGTACTCGTCGAACAGTGTCTGAAGTTCCCTTCCCCGGGCCAACCTGCGAGCGACCGAGGGAGTCCAGCCCAAGTCTGGAAGGCGGCGACGCAGTAGGTCCGGCGAGTGGAATGCCGTGATCGGAATCAGGAACGGTGCCATCAGAATCCTGTACCAATCGGCCAGATGGTGATCCTCGAAACCGGCTTCCCAGTCGTCAGGCGTTGCGGTCTGAAGGAGATCCACATAGGCGTGAATAGCCGGGTCACTGCTTCGCCAATGATCCGTTGCCCGTTCACGTAGTCGATCGAGGCTGTCACGGGTTCCTGGAGAGCCTGAAAGAGCATCGAATTCACGGTGGAACTCGACCGGGTCCAGCATCCACGCACGACTGATGACGATCACGGAACAATTCTGCTGCCCTGAAGCATCTGAGTGGTGGATATCGACATGTAGAGAGATCCACGGGTCCGCTATTACGCTTGGTGGCCGTGTCAGTTGGCATTCCGGTACTGCAGACGGATGACGTGGTGCTGGAGGATCCGAGCAGGCGGATTTCGGGAAACGAACTACTGGATCGAATTACCCGCCTGGCGAATTCCCTGAGGGATGACTTGGGCCTGAGGCCTCGTGATCACATGGCGATGGTCGTCGGGAACCGAGTCGAGTTCATCGAATTGGTGCTCGGTGCAATGTGTGCAGGGGTTTGGATTACGCCGATCAATTGGCATCTGTCCACCGACGAAATC
>CAYQFM010000204.1:0-3653 GCA_964416735.1 uncultured Iamiaceae bacterium
ACATGAACAAGGGTGCGCGCCTGTTCGGCGATGGCATCGGCGACTTCCGGATGGGCGTGACCAAGGCCGACGACGGCCAATCCGGCCAGAAAATCCAGGTACCGCTTGCCGTCACGATCCCACAACTCTGTACCGCTCCCCCGGACAAACATGACACCCGGTGCCCCGTAAGTGGGCATGAACGGACAGTGGTCCGCCTCCGGGGGTGCGCCCATGGCCACCGAATGCGACGAGGTCACAGGGGGCCTCCGATGCGGTCGCCATCGCCGCGCACGACCATGGTCCCAACGCCGGTGTCGGTGAAGAGTTCGAGTAGAAGGGCGTGCACGACTCGACCGTCGAGCAGGTGCGCACTACCGGCACCGGCTTCGAGTGCGTCGAGACACGCCGTCATCTTGGGAATCATCCCCCCGGCTATTGCACCGCTTGCGATCATCTCATCGACCCGGGCGATCTCCACACGCCGGATGAGCGTTTCCGGGTCACCCACGTCACCGAGCAGACCTGGGACGTCGGTCAGGTAAATGACCTTCTCCGCACCGAGTGCGCCGGCAATAGCACCAGCCACCGTGTCTGCGTTGATGTTGTAGGCCTGACCGGTGGAATCAGACCCGATGGTCGATACGACGGGAATGAGGTTCTCCGCCAGGAGCCGCTCGATGATTGCGGGATTCACCGCTTCGACGTTTCCGACGAAACCCAGATCGGGGTTTCGCACACCCGCTTGAATCAAACCGGCGTCCTCACCTGAAATTCCGACGGCGAGCGGCCCGTGGACGTTGATGGACGAAACGATGTCTCGACCGACCTTGCCCACGAGCACCATGCGTGCAATCTCGAGAGTCTCGGCATCGGTCACCCGCAGGCCGTCACGAAACTCGGTTTCCTTGCCAACCCGAGCGAGCAACTCACCGATCTGTGGCCCACCTCCGTGAACCACGACCGAGTTGATTCCGACCGCGTGCAGCAACACGATGTCCTCGGCGAAGCGAACTGCCAGGTCGGGGTCGACCATTGCGTTGCCACCGAACTTGATGACGATCGTCGAACCGGCAAACCGCCGGATGTAGGGCAGTGCTTCGACGAGAATCGCCGCGGTCTCGTGGCCGTGGGCATTGTGGCCTTGAGTGTCGTGGCCGTGGGCGCTCACGACGTACCCATGTTCTCGTCGACGTACGCGTGGGTGAGGTCATTGGTCAACATGTTTGACCTTCCAGCACCCAATCCCAGGTCCGCAGTTATCTCGATGTGGCGCCCGGCCATGTAGGCGGCGACGGCTTCACGGTCATGGTCGACTTCGACCCCGCCCCTGCACACCGTGATGCCGCCGTAGCTGACAGAGAGCTTCGTCTGGTCGAAGTCGATGCCTGCGGAGCCCAGATCACTTGCGATGCGGCCCCAGTAGGGATCCTCCCCGTACCACGAGCACTTGGTGAGTTGGCTGCGGGCGATGCTGCGGGCACCGGTGCGGGCATCTTCGTCGCTGGCCGCCTCGATCACCGCCAGGTGCACCACCTTCGTGGCACCCTCGGCATCGCCGGCCATCTGCGCGGCCAGATCGCCGCATGCTTCGGCAACCGCTTCGTTCAGCGTCTGTTGATCGGGCTCGATGCTTCGACCACTTGCCAACAGCAGAACAGTGTCATTGGTGGACTGGCAGCCATCTACATCGAGCGCATTGAACGAACCGGCCACGCCGAATCTCAAAGCCTCAGTGAGCATCTCCGGGGTGGCAACTGCATCTGTGGTCAACACCGCTAGCATCGTGGCCATATTCGGCGAGAGCATCGCCGCGCCCTTGGCCATTCCCCCGACCGTGATACCGTCATGGCTGACGACGACCTCTTTGCGGTGGGTATCGGTGGTGCGGATTGCCTCCGCCGCGTCGGTCGCCCCTTCACGCGACCGCTTGGCCACAAGCGCGGGAATCGCACCGGTGATGGTGTCGATCGGGAGCGGTATGCCGATCAGGCCTGTCGAGCACACCAGAACCTCGTCCGGTGAACAGCCGAGTTCGGTTGCCACCGCCACGCACATGGAGCGCGCGTCGGCGAGGCCCGGCTCACCCGTTGCGGCGTTTGCGTTGCCGCTGTTGAGAACGACGGCGATCACCCGCCCGCCTGTGTCATCCAGATGTGTCCGACTTGTCACGACAGGAGCCGCTGTCATCTTGTTCGACGTGAACACCCCGGCCGCCGCTACGGCGGTTCCGTCTTCGGAGACAACAAGTGACAGGTCCGGATCACCTGACTCCTTGATCCCGCAGGCAATTCCTGCGGCAACGAAACCATCGGCGGCCGTCACACTCACGGATAAACCCCCAACTTGGGTAGGCCCAGCGTCTCATCGAGGCCGAGCATGATGTTGGCGCACTGAATCGCCTGGCCCGATGCCCCCTTGACGAGGTTGTCGGTGGCCGCAATGGCGACGATCCAACCGGTTCTCTCGTCGGCGCGAACGGTTATGTGCGCGGTGTTCGAACCCAGAGTCGCCTTTGTTGAAGGCGATGCACCGGTTACGACGATGAACTGTTCACCGTCGTAGGCGGAGCGGTACAGATCGAGCAACTCGTCGGTGGTCGTCGTGACCCCAGGACGTGGCCGCGCGTAACACGTGGCGAGGATCCCACGGTTCATCGGCGCCAGATGCGGCGTGAACAGCAGCGACAACTCGCCCGGACCCAGGCCCGCGAAGCGCGTGAGGCTCTGTTCGATCTCGGGCGTGTGGCGGTGGTTCAACAATCCGTAAGCGGTGTAGTTCTCATCGGCCGTGCAGAACGTGGTGGCCGGTTTGGGAGCTCGGCCTGCTCCGGACACACCACTTGCCGCATCGACCACGATCCCTTGGGTTTCGATCAGATCCGCCTTCACCAGTGGGGCCAGCGCCAGCGCCGATGTTGTGGGGTAACACCCGGCGGCCGCCACGGCACCCGCACCCACGAGGTCGGCCCTGAACAACTCCGGCAGGCCGTAGACAAAGCGGCCGAGCAACTCTGGGGTCTTGTGATCCGCTCCGTACCACGTTGGGTAAGCAGTCGGATCGCCCAAGCGGAAGTCGGCCGCCAGGTCCACCACGGCGGGAACCCGGGCCAGGAGGTCACCCATCATGTCCTGCGACGCTCCGTGGGGAAGAGCTAAAAAGACGAGGTCAAGGCCATCATCCAGTGACGGTTCAAACGCCTCGAAGGTGCGCTCACCGTAAAGCGCCGCCAAGTTTGGATAGAGGCTGCTGATGGGCGCACCCGCCTGGGACTCCCCCGTGGCCATGACCACCTCGAACTCAGGGTGTCCGGCACACAGGCGCAATAACTCCGCACCCGCGTATCCCGATGCTCCCACTACTCCCACACGTTTCACCGTCACAGTATACATAGATTCGCATGACTATGCGTACTTTGCGGCTACAGGTATTCATCCCTAGGAGCCTGGGTCAGTAACACCAAGGCCTCGGGCCTCCTTGTCGATTCGCGATATTCGTCGTGATCGAAAATACTGGTGGAATGACAAGCCCTGATGGTGAGAATCGGTTGTTCGAGGTGCCTGTGGTGGAGCCGGTCGAGCCGCCGAAGAAGGAACGGGTGGACAAGACGTTCCGTTCCTATGATCCGCATCAGGTGTTCTTGATGCCACCGTCGATCGATGACTGGCTGGGGG
>CAYQFM010000205.1:0-3648 GCA_964416735.1 uncultured Iamiaceae bacterium
CTCGTGATGATGAGAGTGGCCGTACGTGGCTACCCCAGACGGTCGCAGGTCGTTGATGGGGTTGGGTAGTTTGGTGGCCCCGCCCGATCCAGCGTGCTCAAGGTCTTTTGTGGTGATGTCGACAGACTTCGCATCCATGAGTCTGGCGGTGGTGACGGCGGCAAGCGTGGCGTCGGCAAGAGCTTGAGCTGTTGGCCTCCGTGTCGGTTCGGGATCGGATGCTGTTGCTGCAATTCGACCGAGGCGGGCTCGGCTCTGTGATGTGTGCGTTCGCTTCAAACCTCGTGCTGGGCGCGTTGTCGTGGGGGTCAGGTCGAGCAATTCCGACATGAGGTGGCCGATTGCACATACGTCATCTGCTGGGAGGGCTTGTCCTGCACTGGCAAATCCGCACAGCACGGGAGTGCCTTCCCTGTCGATGATCACATGGTCCCGTGAAATCCGACCATGTGTAATGCCGATTCCGTGGAGATGGGCAACGGTGGTTGCCACCGCGGCGATGAGGCCAGCTACTTCCTCTGGTTCGAGTGTCGATACTTCGGAAAGGGTTCGTGAACCGGCCCACGCAACCATCATCTCGGTTTGAGCGTTGCAAGTCTCGACTCCGATCAATTCGACTACGCCGGGATGTCGTGCAGTTCTAAGAGCGGCAGCCTCGCCCATCAGTCTTTGGGCAGCGGAGATTCCGGTGGCAATTTTCATCACCACCAACCGGCCATCGCTCCCGTTGACGACTTGGACCCTGGTTGTGTTCGATGTATTGGAGAGGTCAGGTGTGATGTGGTTCAACACAAGATCAAGAATACATATGAAACCGCTAGAAACACAAAGAAAGATAACGACACACATGTAGATTCATGGGGACAGCCGATCTCTCAGTTGCATCGCAGCGCTCGTTGGGACCGAGAGGCCCATATCTCACGCTGTGCCCAAGAGTTGGGTGTCTGAGGTTTTGGGGTCCGCTGGATTAGTATCGTGTCTCGCCTCATCGTGAGGTCACTGATCCCATGATCTCGCTGTTCGTTTGGCTGCGGGGCGATTCTTCGGAGTGATCGATGGAACCCGTCAAGTACCTGCGCATAATCAGGCGTCAATGGCGCCTCATCGCCGGTCTGACGTTTTTCGCCTTTGTTCTGGGGTTTGTCACAACGCCCGAACCGTCCGTTACGACCACGTCTTCCGGCGATGTGTTCTTGGCCACCCACACTTTGCTGTCGAGTAGCACCGAGAGCATCTTCACCCTCGACCAGATGGCCTATTTCGTCACGTCCGGTGATGTCTCGACCGAAGTAGGCAAACAACTTGGTGCCGATCCTGTGGCTGTCACCAGACAGGTGAGTGCCACTGCGAGCCAACAACTCGGCACCCTTGAAATCAACGCGTTCGATGCCGATCCGGATCGGGCAGTGCTGATTGCCAATACATTTGCGCAAACGCTGCTCGGTTACCTCGACGTGGTCAGCAAGCAGTATGTGGACGAGCAACGAGCACAACTGCAACTGCGTCTCGACGAGTTGACCGCCCAAATTGCTGCAATGGACAATCCGCCTGCGGGTAGTGACCCAAATTTGATGGAGTCGCAGCGAGCTGCCGCGCAGGCGGAATACCAGTCGGTTTCGGCGTCGATGCGTGAGCTCGACACCAAGGCGTCAAGCAAGACCGTGTTCAGTCTCAATGCGGCGACGGCTGTGCCGGTTAGTCCCGACCAGCTTCAAGCGCGCTTGACATCTACCGGCCAGAAGGTGGGGGGCAGGCTCGATTCATCTGAGACCGTAGATGTTTCACAAGCGAAGCTACCCAAGAAGCAGAGTCCTCTACTGCGTGGTCTCATGGGCGCCATGGCGGGACTGTTTATCTCCGTCACCTTTGCGATGGTGTTTGCCCGCCTGGATCCGCGAATTCACACGAAAGAACAAGCAGAAGAGGCTTTTGGTGTACCTGTGATTGCGGAGCTACCGCGCCTGACTCGGTCACAGCAGAAGGACACAGAGGTGTTCTCATTCGCCCAGCCCACGAGTCGCACGGCGGAAGCTTTCAGGTCACTGCGGTCATCCATAATGTTCCTCGGTCTCGCGCACAACGACCCGGTGACCCAAATTCTCGATGGTTCCGATTCGGAACGAAGCCAGGGTGTTGGTTCGAAGAAGGTGGTCCTTGTCACCTCGCCAGGCCCTGCCGAGGGGAAGACGACGACGGTGGCCAACCTTGCTGCCATCGTCGCCGAGGCTGGAATGTCCGTGCTGGTCGTCAACTGCGACTTCCGTAAGCCGCGGGTTCACGCCTACCTGGGCGGTGACGCAAGCGAACGGCGAGTTGTCGAGTCACCTGTTCCCGGTGTGTGGGTGCTCAATCACGTGGTGCACCCTGGTGAGACCTCCAACCCGGCGTCGATTATTGCCGCACAACGCGATGTGGCAACTCGGGCGCGTTCTATGTTCGATGTGGTCTTGCTTGACACTGCACCACTGTTGACCACCAACGACGCGTCTGAATTGCTGGGTGACGTGGACGTTGTGTTAGTTGTGGCGCGCGCGGCCAAGACCACCTATGAGGCCGCCGACCGGGCAATGGAGATCCTGGAGCGCTTCGACGCGCCTGTGGTTGGTGTTGCCCTGACGAGTGCAAACGAAACCCCGTCGAACCGGTACTACTACTACTACCAGAGTGATGAAGTTCCACTCATGCCGGGGATGGAAGGCGATACTTCCGCCAAGGAAGATGCGGTGATGGATCTCGGCGGACCACTCGCTGACAACAAGAATGTCAGTGCCAAGAATGTCAGTGCCAAGAATGTCGATGTCGAGTCAGCCGAAGCGAAGAGTGACGACACGGGCGACAGCACAGAAATCCTCGGCGCCGCTGAGACCCCTGACGGTATTGAGATATCCGATGCCACTGAGGTCGCCAAAGATGCGGCAGCCGGGAGTTCGGATCGGGGTCGCTCCGAAGGTAAATCGGTAGATCCAGCAGCCCCAGACCACAAGTCCAATTCGCGATCGGTGCTGGTGAAGACCTCAAGTGGCGCGTCAACAGACGCGCCACGGTCTGAGAAATCTGTCGGTGTCGCGACCGATGTCGTCAGTTCCGATGCCAAGGGAGCGGAGGATGACGCTGGCTGATCAGGATTCTGGCTTGGGACTGCCTTTTGGTGATGAGGTTCTGCTCGTCCGCGAGAGGTGCCTCACTTGGCGGCGTCTGGGCCTGAGTCTCGTGGTGGCTGGTCCTGGCCCGAAGGATTCAAGAATTGTCGGTGAGCCCGGCGTTCTCGTTTGGGACTTGCTCGGGCGAAGAAGAATGTTCGTCGACTTGGTGGAAGATGTGGTGGCTATCACCGAGGGTGACCCTGGGGACGTGCAAGCGGGCGTCAGCACCTTGTTGGCGATGTGGCGTGACCTGGGATGGGTGATCGCTGTTGACGGTTGATCCACGGCGAGCGGCGGTGGCCGTTGCTGCGTACGACTTCAATCCCCAATCTGCTTCAGTTTGCAACGCTCTGATTGAGTCGCAGGGTTGGTCGGACCTGTTGGCAGTCGTGAATTCTCAGCGGCTCACAGGCTTGCTGGCAAGAATGGTTGCTGATGGCGTGCTCGAGGTTGACGAACGTCAGAGTGCTGACGCCTTGAGCGCAAACGAGTCCGCAATGACACT
>CAYQFM010000206.1:0-2279 GCA_964416735.1 uncultured Iamiaceae bacterium
GGATGCGAGGCTGTAATCCCAAGCAGAAACCCTCCACGATTCCGGGGGAAGCCCACTAACTGACCGCACTAGCATCGTGCGGTCATGTCTCTTCCCGTAATCGCCGTCGTCGGCCGCCCCAACGTTGGCAAGTCGACCCTGTTCAACCGGATCATCGGTCGGCGCGAAGCAATTGTCGAAGAAAAACCGGGTGTCACCAGGGATCGCAAAGAGGCCGAGGGCGAGTGGCAGGGTTGCCGGTTTCTTCTGGTTGACACAGGCGGATGGCTGCCCGGAGGCACGACGCTCGACAAAAAGGTCAGCAATCAGAGCGAGAAGGCAATGGCCGAAGCGGCGCTGGTCCTTCTTGTGGTGGACGCCACACTTGGCATCACCGAGGAAGACAGCCGCGTGGCGAACTTGCTCCGACGGGGAGACCGGCGCGTGATGGTCGTCGCCAACAAGGTCGACGACACCGGGCGAGAGTCGATGATCTGGGACTTTGTGCAGCTGGGTCTGGGCGATCCGTACCCCGTCAGCGCGTTGCACGGACGTGGCACCGGCGACCTTCTTGATGCCATCGTTGCTGAATTGCCAGAACAGCCCGACACCGAGGGAACCGGCGCTGACGAAACCGATGTTGATGGCGACGAGGGCAATGACGTAGGAGCGAAAGTCTTCTCCATTGCCATCGTCGGTCGACCCAACGTGGGGAAGTCCACTCTGTTCAACCGCCTCACCGGTGAAGACCGCTCGGTGGTTCATGATGAGGCCGGCACCACCCGCGACTCCATAGACACCGTGGTGGAGACTGCCGACGGCCCGATCCGCTTCGTCGACACCGCCGGAATGCGCCGGCGGTCGAAAATCGACGAGGGAACCGAGTACTACTCGATGGTCCGGGCACTTCAGGCGGTGGACCGATCCGATGTTGCGGTGCTGGTCATCGACGCCACTGTGGGCGTCACGAATCAGGATCAACGCCTCGCAGAGCGTGTAGATGCAGCGGGGTGCCCCATTGTCGTGGCTCTCAACAAGTGGGAACTGCTCGATGCCGAAGAGCGGGAACGGGTCACGTCAGAAATGGCACGCAAGCTGTACTTCCTTGGTGACTCACCGGTTCTCAAGATCAGCGCACTCACGGGTAAGGGAGTGCACAAGTTGCTGCCGGTGCTGGGTGAGAGCATCGAGGAATACCACCGTCGCATACCCACCCGGCGGGTCAACGAGGTCGTCCGGGCCGCTCAGTCCGCCCAACCTGCACCCCACGGGGCACGGGTGTTGTATGCGACCCAGGGTGCAGTCGACCCTCCCACGTTCACCTTGTTCGCCAACCGTGAACTCCCGGCTCCGTATCTTCGCTACATAGAACGCAAGATACGTGAGGCATTCGACCTGGGGTCCACGCCCATCAAAATGCGCGTCCGTAGACGCACGGATTGATCGAAACGTAGAATCGCGCCTGACATGGTGTCGCTTGGCTGTCTGGCCGCGGCAGGCGTCTGGGGGCGCTCGGCCCGCTACCGCGAGAAGTTGCTCGCCCGCATCGAGAGCGAGTCGGGAGACAACGACCTGAAGTCGTTGGCACTGTCCGACTACCGCAAGGACGTCCACACGACGCTGCTTTATCTCGTCATCGCCATTGCGGCGGCGGTGCTTGCAATTACGGAAACCACCGTTGCGGAAACGCTGCTGGTGCTAGTTGTCGGGCCCGTAATCCTGTCGCTGATTTTTGGGCGGAACTTCATCAAAGAAGCACGCATCGAGTACAGCCGATCTGAATTGGAGAGACGTGCGCAGGAGGTGTTGGTTCAAGAAGACCTTGCACCACGACGATGGGCCGCGCGACTGGCTCCAGAGGACTTGCCCGATTTCACGGGTTTCGAATTGGGGCGCGTGTACCAAGCCGGGTCGGGACTCATGGCAGGGGATTTCTACGATGTCTTCCGAGTGGGGAACCATCGCCTTGCCGCTGTCATTGGCGACGTGGCCGGACACGGAATCGAGCCGGCTATCACGGCGTTTCAGGCCAAGTACCTCTTGCGTGTTTTCCTGAAGCAGTTTCGTGACCCCGCTCAGGCGCTCGAGGAGTTGAACACGCAGCTTTCCTCTCTGGATCGAGGAGAAGAGTTCATCTCCGCGTGCGTTGTTCTGTTCGATACCGATGCGGGCACGCTGCGCTATTCATCGGCGGGCCACCCGGCGGCTTGGCTGTGGCATGAACGCGAAGTACGCCCACTGCGAGCAACCGGGCCGCTTTTGATGCTCGACCCGAATGGTACGTACTTCAGTCGTGAGAT
>CAYQFM010000206.1:2289-3639 GCA_964416735.1 uncultured Iamiaceae bacterium
ACCGATGGGCTCTCTGAAGTTCGTGACGGCCATCAGCTATTCGGTGAGGAGCGCATTGCAAACATGCTCAAGCGTGACCCGGGCGCATCACCAGATGTGTTGTGCAAGTCCCTGTTGGAGGCCGCCCGGGATTTTTCCGGCGGTCCAATTACCGATGATGTGGCAATTCTGGCCATCCGCCGCTCGTCGTAGTCAGTTTGCTGTCTCAACGATCAGCAGCGGTGCACACAGGAACCAAGATCGCTTTCGTGAGGTGGTCGATTGAAATCATAGTGCTGCAGGCCGACACCTAAATGAGATCACGTATGAATGAGATCATGCATAGTAAGTGACGCGAATCGCTTTCGATGAAATTCCGATGCCTGACCATGGAATTCAGGGTTTTACACACGAGACCACTTGGCTAGGATTGACTCACCGGCGCGACCAGCGCTCATCGCCGATTCACCGGCCAAAATCCGTTGAACCGTCGAGGAGAACGTGCCCATGGCACTCACCGAAGAATCCCGTTACCAGTTGTTCCAAGGTCTCAGCGAGACATTGGGGTCCGAGAGGGCATCCACACTCATGGAATTGCTCCCGCCAGTCGGATGGGCAGATGTCGCCACCAAGCACGACTTGGAGCACGTGACTGCCATTCTTCGCTCAGAGACAGCGTTGCTAGGTTCTGAGATTCGATCTGAAATGGCGCAGCTCGGTTCTGACCTTCGATCTGAAATGGCGCAGCTCGGTTCTGAGATTCGTGCTGAGATGGCGCTGCTCGGTTCTGACCTTCGATCCGAGGCGGCAGGGATGAGTTCATCGCTCAGGGTTGAGATTGCGGCGCTGTCAACCGAGATTCAACAGACCCGAGCAGAGTTGTTCCACGAACAACGGAACCAGGCAATCGCCATTATTGGAGCCAACGCAACGATCATGGGAATCCTGCTGACCGTGTTCCACTTCGTTTGATCCGAACGCGACAGCCGAGTTGATCACCGCGTCGGGCGCAAAGAGTCAAGGGCGGGCAGTGATGCTTCAACGTGGTGTTCCAGCACAGTGAGCCCGACCCATCGACTAGGCACCATGAGCGCCACGCTGCGAGAATCGAACCGATGCCGTGGTGTGAAGAATGCGACAAGTTCTGGAATCCCAACTCGATGGCGCCCGATGGGACGTGTCCAAGCTGTGGGAGGCAGCTCGGCGAACCAGAGCCGGAA
This sequence comes from uncultured Iamiaceae bacterium, assembly GCA_964416735.1. Taxonomy (GTDB): domain Bacteria; phylum Actinomycetota; class Acidimicrobiia; order Acidimicrobiales; family Acidimicrobilacustridaceae; genus CAYQFM01. The sequence goes on from CAYQFM010000206.1 coordinate 3,489, forward strand.
CACAAGGTTCCATGGCACTTCTGGTTGATCCTCGTTGCGTTCCTTGTCTACATGGCTTGGAGGCTCATCCAGGGCATCGGCTGGCTTATCTCGCGTTAGGCCCGACGATGTGAGGTGACACCTTCACGGGCTGTGGCGCAGCTTGGTTAGC
>CAYQFM010000207.1:0-3635 GCA_964416735.1 uncultured Iamiaceae bacterium
AACAACGCGCCAACACGCACGGCAGCGAGGGTTATCCCTACCGCTCCGTCGCTGACGTCGAATTCCTGCTTGAAGAACGTGTTTGTCTGTGAGAGCAGGGTGCCCATGTATCCGGTGAACACCGAGATCAGACATAGCAGTGCAAGCACCGCTGTTGCCCGTGCATCCATCCGTTGTGGCGGGGTCCACCAGGGACTGCGGCCCGGCTGTGGAATGCGGCGAAATTCCCGTTTCACCAGTGGCGTGAACACCCACCCCCACACTGGAACCGCCAGTTCGAAGTTGACGGTCTGGGTGACCCGGTAACTGCTCTGTGAACGGTCAGTGGGTTGCTCCTCCCGGCGGATTTCGAGGATGCGCTCATATGAGCGGAATGGGCCGTGATCCAACATGAAGCGCACCCGGTGCGCGGAGCCGTCTCGTGTCCGCTCGCCAACCATGCCCTCGCCAACCATGCCCTCGATGGGCAGGCGCATGAACTCCAGGTCGGAGTCGCTGACGGTTCTCTCTGTGACGACGGTGGGCACGGCCCGCAACTACCCCCTTGTGGCCCACTCACCGGGTCCGGTGGGCTCGGGCGGAGCATACTTAGCCCGTGGATCGCATCATCGTTCAGCGCAGCGGGCCGCTAGAAGGCACCGTTGCCATCAGCGGGGCAAAGAACTCTGTTCTCAAGTTGATGGTTGCCACCACGCTGGCCAGTGGCACGCATCTCCTGCACAACGTCCCGCAGATCCTCGACGTCGACTGGATGGGCGAAACCCTGGTGTCGATGGGAATGACCGTCGAGCGGATTGACGGGGGTTCGTTGCGGATCGACCATCCCGAGGGCTTGGAGCCCGAGGCGACCTACGAGATGGTTGAGCGCATGCGCGCGTCGATTGTCGTTCTGGGGCCACTCCTGGCCCGGTTCGGCCGGGCAAGGGTGGCGATGCCGGGCGGAGATGACTTCGGCCCCCGTCCCATCGACATGCACGTATGGGCTCTCGAGCAACTGGGCGCACGTTTCGAGATGTCCCACGGCTATATCGAAGGGTATGCGGATCGTCTGGTGGGTACGCGGTTGGTGCTGGAGTTCCCGAGCGTGGGTGCAACCGAGAACGCACTCATGGCGGCGGTATTGGCGGAGGGTGAAACCATCATCGACAATGCCGCCCGCGAACCTGAGATCGCTGACCTGGCGGCCTTCTTGAACCGGATGGGAGCAGAGATCACGGGAGCAGGGAGCTCGACCATCATTGTCGAGGGAGTCGAGAGCCTGAGTCCGGTCGAACACACCGTCATTCCCGACCGCGTCGAGGCGGCAACCTTTCTTGCGGCGTTGGGTGCGGCCAGCGGCGAGATAGTCCTCAGCGGTGCCCGGCTGGACCACATGGACGTGCTGGTGCAGAAGCTAGGGGACATGGGGATGCGGATTTCGCCGTCTCCCGACGGCATTTGGGCAATGGCTCCCGAGCGGTTGCAGGCGGTCGATGTGGCAACGCTTCCGTATCCCGGAATTGCCACCGACTTCAAGCCCTTGCTCGTTGCCCTGTTATCGACAGCTGACGGGGTGAGTTTCGTGTCCGAGAACCTCTTCGCGGGCAGATTTCGATATGTCGACGAGTTGATGAGAATGGGAGCCGATATTCGCACCGACGGCCACCACGCCATCGTGAGGGGACAGCCCGTTCTCTCGGGTGCCCAGGTGCGTGCGCATGACATCCGTGCGGGGGCGGCGCTGATGGTTGCCGCGCTTCGGGCCGAGGGTGAGACGATCATTCACGATGCTCATCACATCGAGCGGGGTTATGAGCGATTTGTGGAGAAGCTCGTGGGGATCGGTGCCGAGGTGTCCGCGCGGTGAATGCTCGGTTACGCTCTTTTGCCGCTCGGGAAGATGATCGTGTCCGCGTTGGTTGAAACCTGTACGGAACGTTTCAACACGGAACGATTTACGGGCTTGTGCGGGCACCGGAGCTTGCAATCTAGGAGAGATTCGTGAGAGATCAGGTCGAAGAGGTGATCGACGTGATAAGGCCGATCATCCAGGCCGACCAGGGCGACGTGTTTCTTCGCGATGTCAATGAGGACACGGGTGTTGTCACGGTTGAGCTGGTTGGCGCCTGTGCGTCGTGTCCTGCATCGACCGTCACGCTCAAGGCCGGCATCGAGCGGATCCTCAAGGACCGGGTAGATGGAGTGACTGAGGTCGTCAACAGCAACGACCTGCTGGGCGTCCTTGGTGAAAGTCCTGTCAGTTTGTAAGCCGGTGAGTTGCTAGACCCCGGGTACTGTCTCTCAAGTGCGTGAGAGTGATCCGGCCGAGCTTTTCGAGCGTGCCCGCAAGGGCGATCGAGCGGCGCTGTCGAGGATGTTGTCGCTTGTTGAGCAGAGCGGCGACGCCGCTCGCGAGGTCGCACGTGTCGCACAACCGTTCACGGGTCGTTCAGTAATCGTCGGCATAACCGGAGCTCCCGGGGCCGGGAAGTCGACGCTCACGAGTGCGCTGATCGGAAGATTGCGTGCAGAGGGTTCCGAAGTGGCTGTGCTTGCAGTGGATCCTTCGTCGCCTCTGACCGGTGGCGCAATTCTGGGTGACCGGGTGCGCATGGGTGACCACGCGACCGACGAGGGTGTTTTCATCCGCTCGATGGCGACACGCGGACAGATTGGCGGATTGACCTCCGCCGTGCCCGGGGCCATTCGGGTGCTCGACGCCGTGGGGATCCCGTGGATTGTCATGGAGACCGTGGGTGTTGGTCAGGTGGGCGTGGATGTTGCAGCGTCTGTCGACACCACGGTTGTCGTGGTGAACCCGGGTTGGGGCGACGCCATCCAGGCGAACAAAGCAGGGCTGCTGGAGATTGGAGACATTTTCGTCGTCAACAAGGCGGATCGTCCCGGCGTGAGCGAGACCATTCGAGATCTGGAGCGGATGCTCTTGCTCAGTCCGCGGTCGGGTTGGATCCCACCTGTGATTGCCACTGTGGCAACGTCAGCAGAGGGGATTGACAGGTTGTTGGTTGGACTGAAAGAGCATCATGCGTTCCTGGTTGGTTGCGGAGAGCTGGAGACCAAACGTGTGACGCGGGCAAGCGATGAGGTCCAACGGATAATGGTGGATCGCCTGATGGCCAAGGCGCGTGCGCTCGCCTCCAGCGACGAATCCAAGGACGTCATGGAGGCGGTGGTGGCGAAGGAGTTGGATCCGTGGACCGCTGTCGATCAGCTGTTGGGGTAACGATTACTTCAACGCTGAAGAAGTAAGGCTGCATGGGTCAACAGGCCAATGGGTCCATTTCTGTTGCGGCGATCTCGCTCGACGTCGATCACATGGCGGTTACGGAGTCGAGCTCCATCCAGACCTGAATGGTTTTGTTGTCAGCCGTTTCTGTTCTTCAGGGCGTCGCGGATCTCGGTCAACAACTCCACCTCTGTCGGCGCTTCTTCTGCTTCGTCGGGGCTCTGTTTCATGTTCTGGAGCTTGTTGATCGCCTTGACCACCAGGAACATGGCGAAGCCCACTATCAAGAAGTTGATGACGGCCGTGAGGAAGATGCCATAACCGATCTCGGCTTTGTTGATGGTGAACGAGAGGGCACTGAAGTCGGGTTTGCCGCCGACAGCCGCGAGGAACTGCATAAGGATGTTGT
>CAYQFM010000208.1:0-3634 GCA_964416735.1 uncultured Iamiaceae bacterium
TCTGAGCTCTTGTCTTTCATATTCGAAGAAGCCGGAACGGACGACGTCCGATTCGGTGCATCCAGATTCGGTGCATCCAGATTCGGTGCATCCAGATTCGGTGCGTCGGAATTGGGATCAGCCGCCACGTCGCCGGCGCGGCCGTCACGGACCGCCTTCGGCTCGAGCGGCCCCACAATCGGCATCTGTCCAGTGTCAGATTGGTTCAATTGCGAGCTCCGACCGTCACCCGCTCAACGATAGAGGCCACGTCGCTCCACCTCTAAGACGACACCGGGGGCAGTCAGAAAGTCGATCGGCTCACCGCAGCGCACCCGTCGACGCAGTTCCGTACTCGACACGTCAATTCTGGGAACAGTGACCCGCTCGAACTTCCAACCCGCCGGTGGCTCCGGAGCGGTCATACCGGGGCGATCCACCAGAACAAGCGTGGCTAGCTGCGGGATCTGCTCAAACCTCTCCCAGGTGTCGAGCCCTCCGGCAGCATCCGCACCGAGGATGAGAAACCGCTCGCCATCGGGATCGTCATCGGCAAGTTGCCGCAGAGTATCAACCATGTACGACGGCCCACCCCGCCTGACCTCGATGTCGCTACATCCGATACCTTCCAACCCGACAACCGCCGCTTCGACCATGGCAAGTCTGACCGGGGGGGGAGTGACCTCACGTGAGTCGACCTTCTGCCAAGGAATGTTGGCCACCACCAGAATTACCCTGTCGAGGCCCAGAGCGTGGCGAACATCAAGGGCTGTCACCAGGTGACCGATGTGGGGGGGATCGAAAGTCCCGCCCAGAACACCCAAGCGCTCACCGCTTACTGCCATCGGCTGAGCCTACGCCACGCACTTTCACGATATACCCTCGCCTGAGGTGTCTACGTAACGAACACGCAGGCCGGACACGCCCATGCCCGATCTACCCACGCCATGAACTCGGCGGTGACTGAAGTCACCGCCGCAACTTGGAAGATATCGGGTATTGCGACCGTTGCAACCCTCACAGGAATGCAATTTCAGTTTTCGGCGACTAATCAGGACTTTGGAGCGTGATCACATGAGCGATTCCGTGGGTCAGTATCTCAATGAAATCGGTTTGGTGCCTCTCCTCACGGCGGCCGACGAGCGCGAGCTGGCACAGATCATCGAGAAGGGCGTCGAAGCCCGCGCCAAGCTCGCTGCCGGCGAAACGGGCGTGGAACTGAAGCGAGCGGATCGGGCCGCAGCGGCCGCAAAGGACCGGTTCATCCGCGCCAACCTCCGCTTGGTCGTCAGCGTTGCTCGACGCTATCCGATGCCCCCGGGCATGGAACTGCTCGACCTCATCCAAGAAGGCAACCTCGGGTTGGAACACGCGGTCGACAAGTTCGACTGGCGAAAGGGTTTCAAGTTCTCGACCTACGCCACCTTCTGGATCCGCCAGGCAATAGGCCGTGCCCTCGACCAGAAGGCCAGCCTTGTGCGCCTACCCGGTGACCGTTCGGCAAGCCTCCGCGCTGCACTGCGGCAGGTCTCCGGTGACGGTGATGAACTGGACGAAGAACATGCCCGGCTCCACCGCTTGACCACTCCCACCTCGCTCGACCGCACCATCGGCGACGACGATTCCAACGAGTTGATCGATCTCCTACCCGATTCGGCCCCCAGCCCAGAACAGATCGTCATGGCACGGGCGGATGAAGAAATGGTCACAGGTTTGCTCTCCGGTCTCGAACCACGGTCTCGTTACGCCGTCGAGCAGCGTTTCGGACTCAATGACGGACGCAGGCGTAGCTACCGTGAGGTCGGCGAGGAACTGGGCGTCACAGCCGAGGCAGCACGTCGACTTGTGAAGCGAGCCGTCAACACCGTGCGTGATCAGGCGGGCGTCACCGCGGAAATCGACGCAGCCTGACCCGCATGAGGGGTCGCGTTGCGCATGACATACATGTTGGGGCAACGTGAACACAATGGAATCGAACTGGACACCCACTTCATGGCAGGGTCTGCCTGCGTCCCAGCAGCCGGACTGGCCTGACGAGGGTGCGCTGCAGCGAAGCATCAAGACGCTGGCCGCGCACCCGCCGTTGGTGTTCGCGGGCGAAGCCCGCAGCCTCACGCGTTCACTGGCGCAGGTGGCCGAAGGGAAGGCATTCCTTCTCCAAGCGGGTGATTGTGCCGAGTCGTTCCAGGCATTCTCGGCAGATTCGATACGCGACAAGCTGAAGGTCATTCTCCAGATGGCCGTGGTGCTGCAGTACTCAGCCGGTGTACCGGTCGTAAAGGTCGGCCGCATCGCCGGCCAGTTCGCGAAGCCACGCTCGTCATCCACCGAAACGGTCGACGGGGTCAGCCTGCCATCGTTCCGGGGCGACATTGTCAACGACATCACCTTCACGACCGAAGCCCGTACACCTGATCCTGACCGTCTGCTCACCGCCTACAACCAGAGCGCATCCACACTCAACCTCCTGCGGGCGTTCACCAAAGGTGGTTTTGCCGACCTGAAGCGCGTCCACGCCTGGAACCAGGAGTTCGTAGCCTCGAGCGACGAGGGCAGGCACTACGACAACATCGCGGATGAGATCGACCGGGCACTCAGCTTCATGACCTCGTGTGGCATCGCTGCCAAGGCCACGCCGCAACTCAATACGGTTGACTTCTACACCAGCCACGAAGCCCTCATCGTGGGATACGAAGAAGCGCTTACACGGCGCGACTCCCTAACCGACGAGTGGTACGACTGCTCCGCCCACATGCTCTGGATCGGCGAGCGGACACGTCAGATCGACGGCGCCCACGTCCACTTCCTGTCCGGGGTGAAGAACCCCGTCGGCGTGAAGGTGGGACCGACCACAACCGTCGAGGAAGTCCTCGCACTGTGTGTCGCCCTCGACCCCGACCACACCCCCGGACGCCTGACACTGATCACTCGGATGGGTGCCGACAAGATCCGCGAGATCCTGCCGCCTCTCCTGCGGGCGGTACGCGATGCTGGCCACCCTGTCGTCTGGGCCTGTGACCCAATGCACGCCAACACCTTCACATCGTCAACGGGCCACAAGACCCGTCACTTCGATTCCGTCCTGGCAGAAATCATCGGCTTCTTCGACGCGCACCGAGCCGTTGGTACTTGGCCGGGAGGGGTCCACATCGAATTGACCGGTGACGACGTGACGGAATGTCTGGGGGGTGGCGACGAAATCATCGACACCGATCTACACTCGCGCTACGAAACGACCTGCGATCCACGCCTGAACGCCCGCCAATCCCTGGATCTCGCCTTTGAGGTGGCCGATCTGATGAGACGATGAATGTCGAGTCCAGAAGCGATTCAGGTTCGCATCGACGAGCTCATTGCTGAGCGCGACTCGCTACGGACACAGGTCCACCAACTCCAAGAACAACGGGACCGTAAGGGCAGATTGCGCGCCATAGCGGTGGTGGTGTTGATTGCCCTCGCCTGTGTGACTTTCACGAATGCCACCGTGGGGGTATGGGCAAAGCGCAGCGTTCTCAACAATGAGGTCTTCGTCAAACGTGTAGCCCCCCTCGGCAATGACCCCGCGGTTCACGATGCTCTGGCCACGTGGATGACGGCGCAACTCATGGAGGTGGTCGACCCAGGCCGACTCTTCTCCGAGGTTCTACCCGACAAG
>CAYQFM010000209.1:0-1535 GCA_964416735.1 uncultured Iamiaceae bacterium
GGTACACGTTGGACTCACGGGAGCGGAAGTCGCCGCCCTTCACGGTGTCGTAGAACAGCCTGTATATGGAGTCGCCGTCGTTCTTGTAGTTCTTCGCGGCGTTGATTCCACCCTGGGCGGCAATCGAATGCGCCCGGCGGGGTGTGTCGTGGAAGGTGAAGGCCTTCACCTTGTAGCCGAGTTCAGCCAGCGAGGCTGCGGCGGATGCGCCGGCCAGGCCGGTGCCGACCACGATCACGTCGAACTTGCGCTTGTTGTTGGCGTTCACCAGCTTCATCGAAGCCTTGTAGTTGTCCCAACGATCTTCTATCGGTCCCGTCGGGGACTTGGAGTCGAGCACTACGTCACTCATGCGGGTCTCCCTCTCAGCCGACGATGCCGAACTGGACGGCCAGCGGGAATGTGATGTTCACGCCGGCGACAACGATTGCGAATGCGGCCGCAAAGCCCTTACGGATCGGGTTGCGGCGTGGGTTGAAGTTCGGGTTCATAGAACCGATCGACTGGAAGATGCTCCATGCCCCGTGGAACAGGTGGTAGCCGAGAGCGAGGTTGGCCACGATGTACAGGGCCGCGACCGGGATACGCGAGAGGCTGGCGGCGAGGTTTTCGTACGCATGTCCGCGGACAAAGTCCGGGTTCACGAAGTGCCATCCCCAGGTCAGATCCGCGAGGTGCCACACGAGGAAAAGGGCAATGATCGGCCCGGTGAACTTCATGGTTCGGGCTGCCCAGGTGACCGCGATGTAGTCACGCTGTGACTTGTAGGCCACAGGGCGGGCTTTCTTGTTCGTCTGCGCCAATGACACTGCAGCCCAGATGTGACCGGCGAACATCGCTATGACTCCGATGCGAAGCAACCACATGACCACGGTGCGGGGGAGGATCGGAACCAGCAGTTCGCGCAGGAACTCGCTGTAGTGGTTGAAGTCCTCGGCCCCCAGGTACATCTTCAGGTTGCCGACCATGTGAAGAAGTACGAATCCCATCAGGCCGATGCCGGTGATGGCCATGATCCACTTCTTGCCGATGGCGCTCTGAGCCAAGTCCAGTAGAGGGATCTTTGACCTCTTGACCGGACGTCGGATGGTGGGTGAGGTCACGTTCTTGGTGATCTCGGGAGCTTTGCTGGGTGCAGTCACGGATGGGCCTCCGGGGCCGGATAAGCCAGTGGATGCGAGCGACGCGCCGGACGACATCCTCCGGATCGGGAGATATCTGCGGGCCTGCTACAGCGGGTCCAACCGGTACGCCTTTCGCTCAGACGCTACTCATCACGGCAGACCTCGGGCCAACCTAAGCGTCGATGACTGCGTGATCGCTCCAAGTGGCGAGAGGCACATCGGATCCGTGGTGGCGCAATTCGATCATGAGTTTCAGCACCTGGCCAGCGGTGCTGGCGATTTTGGGAACGGTCGTTTCTATTCGCCCAACCCTCACGCAAGTGTCCGCCGGAACATCACCCCGCCATCCCCATGGGCCTGATTCCCACGGACTGGATTCCGGGGGAGTGAATTCTGAGCGACCGAATTCTG
>CAYQFM010000209.1:1635-3633 GCA_964416735.1 uncultured Iamiaceae bacterium
AGCGACCGAAATCCGAGCGACCGAAATCCGAGCGACCGAAATCCGAGCGACCGAAATCCGAGCGACCGAATTCCGAGCGACCAGAACCCCATGGGCCTGTCGAAACAGGCGGATCGGCGATTCCAAGTTCCAAGTGAGCACGCACCGTCAGGTTTCCTGTGTTCGTGCGCAGGTCGCTCACCACATGTATGTCGATACCCAGGGCGTCGCCCACACGCACCCGGGCGGGCAGTCTGTCTGCCGTGACGACGACCGGTCTACATGCGTCCCGCAGCGCCTCGAAACCCTCCTTGGGGTTGCGTAGGTGGTCCAACAGCGACCAACTGACGGCTGGAGCGCTGTCGGTCAATTGATACTGGGTGAATCCACCGCACGGTCTGTATTTCAGTCGCCTCAGGGTCAGGATGTGATTTCGGATCAATTCGGCCTGGTACCTCTGCGTCGCATTCCGCCACGACTCGAAAGTTTCGTGATTGCTGCGTGGCGAATGCCGGTCCATGGGTTCGAGTTGCAGCCCGAATTCCGACGCGGCTCTGTCCCAGTCGAGATTCGGCCAGAGATGCGGCTCCAGAAACGATGCATCCATTGGCACGGACTGAGCCCCGAACTCACCGACGAACCGGATCAGACGTGGCCACGCCCGGGCAAGGCGGGCAAGGTCACGCTCGTCGCGCTGATGCCAACCGAGCCACAGGTGGGTGTCTGTCCCATCAAATCGGGGCGGATGGGGGAGCACTCCGGAGTGGGCGATCACCGGCCGAGTTCCGTCGGTGTGGTCCAGGACCGATCTGATAGAGCGGTCGAGAATCGTCTTGTTCCAGGTCGGTACGAGCGTCTTGAGAAGTCGACCACGGGCGACCCTTGCACGTGATGCTTGGTCGGCCATGGTGTCCGGGCCGATGTCGATGGTGAATGGCTCGTTGTGGGCGCACCAGATCGCCACCGAGGGATGGTGTCCGAGCATGTCGACGGCTTCGCGGGCCTGACGACGTGCTTGGCGCCTGACCGACCGTGCATAGCCCCACTGAAGTGGCATGTCCTGCCATATCAGCAGGCCGGCCTCGTCGGCGGCGTCGTACAGCTCGGGGCGGCCTATGTGGCCGAAGATGCGCACCATGTCCAGGCCGGCCTGTTTCGCCATGGTGATGTCCGAGTTGATTTCCTCGGGGCTGGCGTCCGCGAGTGCGAGCTTCGTAGGCCCCAGGCTTGAACCCTTGAGGAAGATCCGCTCCCCGTTGACCGAGCAGATCCAGTTTCTGAGCTGAATGTTCCGTATTCCGATCCGCCGGGCCTGTTGGTCGCTAGGTCGCCCGTTCTCGTCCAGGACTTCCACCCTCACGTCGTAAAGGGGCTGATCGCCCAGTGCCGCTGGCCACCAGAGATCCGGTTCAGGAACAGTTGCGGTCCACTCGAGCCGATTCTCACCGGCTGCCAGTGACTGCCTGCTCACCAGCTCTACTCCCGATCGGGGACCCTGACGAGCACCGATGGTTGTGCGGATCGTCACCGTCCTTGCTTCGACGGTGTCAAGCACGACACGGACGAAGACCGTTGCCGCGGCTTCGCTGAAATCGCGACATATGACGCGCATGTGTCGGATCCGGACGGGCCCAGATCGCTCAATCCGAACATCACGCCAGATGCCGCCCGGGTTCCATGCCGGATCAGCCATGTCCCAGTGTTGGAACACACCGGTCAGGTTGCGCTTGCGGGCCCTGTCGAGTTGCGGGGTGCACGCAACTTCGAGCGCAAGCAGATGCTCCGAGCGGTCTGAGATCTGTTCGGTCACTTCGAACTCGTGCGGAAAGAAGTAACCCTCTGTGTCGCCCAGATATGTGCCGTCCAGCCAGACGTCGCTCGTGTAGAAGATGCCGTCGAAGACGAGCCAGGTGCGATCGCCGCTTCGGTCATCTTCGGTTTGGCTCTCTCCTGCCGAGTCGCCGAAGTGGGTGCGGTACAAGATCGGGCCATCCGACGCGGCTAGGCAAGGTGATGATT
>CAYQFM010000210.1:0-3629 GCA_964416735.1 uncultured Iamiaceae bacterium
AATCTCGATGCCAGCCGGTCAACTCGACGAGTTGATCCAAAATCGCTGTCTTTTCCGACCGTGTTGCCTGCCGGTACTTGATCGCCATCTGGTTCGTGACCGCACGCCGCTCACCCATTGAAAGACCCATCTGTCAGGCGTAGCGGACCACCACCCCAAGCGGAGGAAATACATGAGGCAACGAAACCCCCTACGCGGAGGAATCAGATGAGTCAATGCGAGGGCTAACGGTCCCGAAGGGGAATGCGCTATCGTGCGATCCACGCAACGGGCGTATGGCTCAGATGGTTAGAGCGCTGCCTTCACACGGCAGAGGTCACAGGTTCGAGTCCTGTTACGCCCACCACAAAACCCCAGGTCAGAGGGCATAGCAGTTCGACACGGTGGGCTGACCGGGCAGGGTTTGCTCACATCTCGCTCACATTGGGGTGAGCGCGGGGCACAAAATCGGGTCGTTCACGGCCACCCGTTGCCGGTTTCGAACCGCACGTGTCTACAAAGATCTGGCGCCGGCATAGGTACCGGCATGAACTCGAACGACACCGAACCGTTCCTCACCGTCGATGAGCTGGCGGCCATGTTGCGGGTGAAGCCACGGTTCATTTATCGCCTGACTTCTGAAGGCCGCATCGACTACTACCGGCTCGGCGGCCGGTTGCGGTTCCGGCCACGTGATGTTGAGGCCTTCTTGTTGCGCGAACAAGTGCGTCACGTTGGAGCCCCGAACGTCGGTGGTCGACCACGTGGCACTGGGCGACGGAGCCCGTGATGCCACGCCGAAAGCTTCCCGTGGGCGTCACTCGCCGGGTTGGACGCAACGGTACGGTGGCCTACCAAGCACGATGGCGCAATGCCGCAGGAGAGGTTTGCTCTTACACAGCGGACACCGCGGCGGAGGCCTCGGCATACCGTGAGGAGCGCTTGCGAGGAAAACGCCATGGCGGACAGGGCGACCTCCGAGGCGGTGAAATCTTGTTCGCGGATTGGTTCTCTCGGTGGATGGACATGCGGGATCTCCGCGACTCGACCCGTGAGCGGGACCTTTCTTACGCTCGCTCTCACATCCTCCCGGCATGGGGTACTCACCGACTCGTTGATATCCGCCCGGAAGACGTAGAGCGCTGGCTCGTTGGGCTGCATCAACTCGGCCTGGCACCCGCGACCCGTGCGAAACACCTACAGCTCTTCAGCCAATGTTTGAGGAAGGCTGTCTTAGTCGAGCGCCTACTACGAAATCCCTGCGATGCCGTTACGCCACCGCGAGTGCCGGACGAGGAAATGCGCTTCCTTTCCGATGACGAGGTCATCCGCCTGTATCGCGCGATGAACCCGTGGTGGGCAGCCACCGTTCCGTTTCTCGTCGATAGTGCCCTGCGCATCGGGGAACTCTCGGCCTTGCGATCAAGGCACGTGGACACCGCCGCTGGCAAAGTTCGCGTCGTTGCCAATGCAACCTACGTGTCATTGCGCTCTGATGAGCGCTCCGGTCGACGCGTCGAGGCCGAACCCAAGACGAGGGCCGGTAAGCGAACCGTCCCTACGCTGACCTACGAGGTCTGCGAACTTGTCGATGAGCTACGGCGTGAGCGGAATATCTCGCCGGATGACCTTCTCTTCAGCGGCCCCAAAGGTGGGCCGTTGGTGCCAAGCATCTATCGGCGACGAGTCTTCGGACCGGCAGTGCGGGCCGCTGGTCTCGCTGAGCCGTGGCCTACACCGCATTCATTGAGACACACTGCAATTTCACTGTGGATAGCCACCGGACAAGAAACAACGTATCGGATGGCTCGTTGGGCCGGCCATCGTACGACGACCGTCTTTGAGGGCCGCTACGCGCACCTACTTGGCGACGGCGCGGAGCCGGTTCGCAATGGGCTTTCAGCACGTCGCCGTCAGGCAGAGCTCCAGGCAGGGCACCAGGTCGAGGAGCACATCGAGCATAACGGGGACAACGTTGTCGATATCGAGTCTCGTCGCTCGACCCATTCGTAATCAGGTCGATTTGGCAGCCATGTTCTCAGGTGATGTCTACGGGCCCGGGTGGGTGGCATAGATACCTGGTGATTGACATTCGGAGCGCAACGAGGCTGCTTCGAATCCATCACATCCACCACACATCCAAACTCTGGAGTCTGCAATGAAACACATAATCGTCGACGGCATTATTCCGCTAAACGTGCCCACCGCCATCGAATCCGAAATCCTCGGCTCGCGTGGTCCCGACCTCGGTTGGCTCATGCGCGATGTCGCTGGTCAGTTTCGTGACGGGGCACTTTGCGAGTATCAACTGGAGCCTCGCGTCGCGGTCGCCGCGTGCACTGGCAAGCCATGCATCCACCTCGGCTATCAGACCATTCCTAACAGCCACTTCGAGCTGGCACTGTCGAGCGAATGCGTCGACCGCAACGACCTGACCGGCGAGACGGCCAAGTCGGCCTGCGGTCGCGCACTATTTCAACTTGCGGCCATCCTGGATGACCCACCTCGCACCAATGAGTACTACGTCCGCTTCGACACTATGACGAACTCGTCTGAGGTTTTGATCTCTGAAATCCTCGACGTGCCCACACTCGGCCAATACGCCAACGCTGAAACGACTAGCGGGCGTCCCGTGAACCCCTCCGACTGGGCAACGCGCGGCAGGACTTACCGAATCGACGTTGGTGCCACCAAGATGCCACGGGCTGCTGCCATCCCGTACACCGCTCCAACGCTTTGCTGCGGGGACAAAGTTGCATTTGACACCGAGAGCAACTCGGTACTTCGGTACCACGAAACCCTGTTCGACGGCGACGAAATCAGCAGGTCCACCGATGGCACACACTCTGCGCTCGAAACCTGGTGTGTGCATTTCGTCGTTGTGGGGACGGCGACGGTGCTCAACGGCGACTTGCTCGATGGACCGGCCCTCGCGCCCACGAGTCGTGGCGCAATCTTTCAATACGGAAACAATCTCTACATTCTTGAGCGGCGAGCCGAGGTCGACACGCACCGCTAGTCGTTCTGCTCTGATGGCATGCGAGTAGCTCGGCGAGGCCCTGGATCTGGGAGGCCCTGCTCCCTTGCTCCCGGGGGTCGCTACCGGGCGGGTCGGTCCAAGAGTGTCACACCTGCCGTCTAACGTTGTCGGTGAATGACCGCCGCCAACGCCGAGAAGCTTGTGAAGTCTCGCCAACGCGTCGCCGATCATGGCGAGGTGTTCACGCCCGCATGGCTTGTCGAGGACATGCTCAATCTGGTCAAGGATGAGTCCGAGCGAATCGACTCCCGCTTCTTGGAGCCAGCGTGCGGATCGGGGAACTTTCTCGTTCCGGTGCTTCGTCGCAAGCTCGCCACCGTGCAGGCCCGGTACGCGAAGAGCAGCTTTGAGCGTCGCCACCAGGGGCTGTTCGGGCTGATGTGTGTCTATGGCATCGAACTGCTGGCCGACAACGCCGCGGAGTGTCGGGAACGCCTGGTTGCCACGTTCGATGAGTTCGTCGCTACCGACGGCGAGAACGAACACGATGAATGGCACCGTGCCGCGGAATCTGTGGTAGCGGTGAACATCGTCCAAGGTGACGCGCTCGCGATGACCACGAGCACCGGTGAAGCGATCACGTTCGCCGAGTGGAGCTACTTGGGCAAAG
>CAYQFM010000211.1:0-3619 GCA_964416735.1 uncultured Iamiaceae bacterium
ACCTGACCTGGCCCCGCCATGTCGAGATGCAGATCATCGGCGATCAACACGGCAACTGCGTCTGGATCGGCGAACGGGACTGCTCTGCTCAGCGCCGTCATCAGAAGCTGATCGAGGAAAGTCCCGCTCCGGCATTTCCGACCACGTTGCGCCAGGAAATGGGTGAGGCGGCGGTCAAGGTCGCCAAGGCTTGCGGCTACTACAACGCCGGCACAGTCGAGTTCCTCTACCAGGACGGCGAGTTCTGGTTCCTCGAAATGAACACCCGACTCCAGGTGGAGCACCCGGTTACGGAGTTGGTTTCGGGGTTGGACCTGGTGGCCGAACAAATCAGGGTGGCATCAGGCGAGCCGCTGTCCTTCACCCAGGAAGACATCGACCTGCGCGGGCATGCCATCGAGGTGCGCGTCAATGCCGAGAATCCGGCGGGCGGCGCATTCCTGCCATCTCCCGGCCGTATCTCGAAACTCATTCCACCGCAGGGATTCGGTGTCCGATGGGACGGTGGTTACGAATCCGGTGACGAGGTGAGCCAGTTCTACGACAACCTCGTGGGCAAGCTCATCGTCTGGGGTCACGATCGCCCCACCGCGATCAAGCGGATGCTGAGGGCTCTGCGCGAAATGCAGATTGAAGGAATCGCAACGACCATTCCCGCCGATGTCGCAATCCTGGAGCACCCGGATTTTGCCAACGCTGAGCATTCGACCAAATGGGTCGAAGACGTTCTCGACCTCTCTTCGGTGGGCGTGACTGCCGTCGTATCCGGAAGCGACGAGGCGGAGCCCAAGGTGCGTCGTGATGTCGACGTGGAGGTCAATGGTCGCAAGTTCGCCGTAAGTGTCTGGGTGCCGGAATCCGCCACCGCCGCTGTCATCGCATCCAGTGGCGGTCAGGGCCCGAGTGGAGCCCGTCCTCGGCGTGGAGCGGGCTCAGGTGCCGTGGTCGGCGCAGCCGGCTCCGGTGCCGTGGCCGTGCCGATGCAGGGCACGATCGTCAAGGTCTTGGTTGCAGTTGGCGACGAGGTGGAGGCCGGGGCAACTGTGTGCGTACTCGAGGCGATGAAGATGGAGAACAACATCGCCTCGGACACAACCGGAACCGTGAGCGAGGTGAGGGTTGCTCCCGGTGACTCCGTCAGCTCGGGCGATGTCGTGATCGTTGTCGAATAGTCATGCTCAGCGGGTGCGGATGACGAGGGTGCCTGCCGCTTTGTCGTGCCACCCGCGACGCATCGGGTTGTACATGGAACTGAGATAGACGACCAGCCAACCGGTGTCGACAACGGGTATGGGGATCGGCAGAAAACACGCTGGCAGCATGATGCGCATCAGCGCTTGGCTGAGATTTGGGGCATTGCCGTCCACCAACCGCGCCACACGCACACCCAGGACCCACTTGCCGATGGTCTGACCCCGCCAAGCGATCATCACCGTTTCGTAAGCGACCAGAAACACAAGCGCCAGTGGCCCGACCAACGCCGGTATGTCGGCTTTGACTTCCTCGCCTTCGATTCGGACGAACGGCAACACGAGAAGCATTGCCGGAACCATCAAGACCATCAGATCCAGTATCCTCGCAACCGCCCGCTGCCCGACGGAGGCCAGCGAGTTGGGCCCCTTCGCCGGAAAGTCCTTGGCGGTGGGAATCTTGTGGGCCGACTGCGGAGGCCCGTCGGAGCCGGACTCACTCAGCCGCATCAGAAAGGGATTCCGACAGTGCAGGGTGCACCAGGATGCTCTCCACGATGTCCGACACCTTCAGTCCGGCATTGACTGCCAGCGCTATCACGGAGATGAGCTCGGCGGCATGACGCCCCACGATCGACCCCCCGAGAACCACCCCGGTTGCCGGGTCCGAGATGATCTTCACGAAACCGCGAGGGTCGCCACTGATCAGGGCTTTGGAGTTTGCAGAGAAAGGCACCTTGGTGACCCTGATCTTCCGGCCTTCAGAAAACGCGTCCGCCTCAGCAAGGCCCACATCTGCAATCTCTGGGACTGTGAATATTGCCGAAGCAGCCTTGTCATAATCGAGATGGCGGTGAGGGGCCACATGGAGGCCCATTGCGTGCTCGGCGATCTTACGGCCCTGCATCGCAGCAACCGATGACAGCGGGAGCTTGCCCGAAAGATCACCCGCTGCGTAGATCTTCGGTTGGGAGGACAAGCAGTTGTGATCGACCTTCACGTAACCAGCTCGGTCGACCTCCACGCCAGCTTCGGCCAACCCGAGTCCTTCAGAGTTTGGAATGGACCCGATCGCCAGAATCACATGCGACCCGGTCGCGGACCGACCATCGTCGCAACGAACGGTGACCCCGTCGGCCGTCCGATCGACACCAACCGCCCGCGCCCCCTTCAACAAGCGGACCCCGCGATCCAGAAAGTCATCCTCCAGTGCAGCAGCGACCTCCGGATCCTTGCTGGGAAGCACCTGCTGGCGACTGACAATGAATGTGACCTCACATCCGAACGCCGAGAACATGTGGACGAACTCGACTCCGGTGACACCGGCACCCACAACAACCAGGTGATCGGGCAGGGTCGGGGGCGGATATGCCTGACGGGTTATCAACACGCGTTCGCCATCAACAGGCGCCCAGTCCGGAATTCGTGGCCTGCTCCCCGTCGAGAGAACCACGACATCAGCGTCGAGCTCGATGGCACCACGATCGGTTTCAACAGCAACCGTACGAGGGTCCAAGAGCGTCCCTGTTCCTTGGATTATCTGGACGCCCTGGCTCTCGAGCAGGCCGCTAACCGACCCCTGAAGCCGCTTTTCTATGGACGTGATCCGCGTTCGGAGCGCCTCCAGATCGAGGGTTGCACGAACATCCGACAGACCCATCGTGCGTGCGTGATTGATCGATGAAAGTGCCCCACCGGTTGCGATCATCGCCTTGGACGGGATGCAGTCCCACAGGTTTGCGGCACCACCGACGATGTCACGCTCGACGAGTGTCACCTCTGCACCCAACCGTGCTGCATGGGTTGCCGCCTGATTACCTCCCGGCCCACCGCCGATGATCACGAAGCGCGTTGCCATGGTTGCCGAGGCTACCCGGTGCCCATCACCTACCCTGACCGCGCCATTTCCGGTGTCGTCGACTCAGCCCGTAGCCTTCATTGCGTGACCAACATCTCGTCAGGCCAGGGACCAACGATCGACGACTGGGCAGCTCTCGTCTCCAAGGAACTCAAGGGCACGAGCGCCGAGAGCCTCACACGGACGACACCGGAGGGAATCGATGTCAAGGCCGTCTACACGGCCGACGACCTGACAGACCTCTCACCCGGCCAGAGTGGATCACTTCCGGGGTTTGCACCATTCGTCCGTGGGGTACGCGGCTCGATGTATGCGAACCGCCCCTGGACAATCCGTCAGTATGCAGGGTTCTCGACCGCCGAGGACTCCAACGCCTTCTACCGGCGCAACCTGGCCGCTGGGCAAATGGGACTCTCCGTGGCGTTCGACCTTGCAACCCACCGTGGCTACGACAGCGACCATCCACGGGTCGTGGGCGACGTTGGCAAGGCGGGTGTGGCCATCGACTCCGTTGAAGACATGAAGATCCTCTTCGACGAGATCCCGTTGGACAAGATGTCGGTGTCGATGA
>CAYQFM010000212.1:0-3584 GCA_964416735.1 uncultured Iamiaceae bacterium
CCACCAGGACCTCGGTTACGAAGTCCTCTGCCGATTCCTCTGATCTGGATTTGTCGAAGTCGATGACGAGGGTGAGATCCACACCTGTCGACGCGAGAAGTTCGAGACGGTGTTCGATTCCGGTCAACAGGAGCGGAACCGCGGAGGGTCGCACGATGCTGGCGGGGTGCGGATCGAAGGTCACGACGGCACTTGTCATGTTGCGCTGCTCGGCGAGTTGGCGCACCTTGCTGATCACCGCGCGATGGCCCCTGTGGACGCCGTCATAGACCCCAATCGTCGCTACTGTCCGACGATCCGGACGATCCATGGAGCCGGTGCTTTTGGCGATCTGCATACCCGTTCGAGGCTAACGTCGGCTCGGGTCCGAAGCGGATTCCTGAGCTGTGACAGCCACCACAACCGCCGGTTTGAGGGTTCCCGCTCGATGTCGCTCATAGACCGCCAACAAGTTCCTGCTCTCATCAACAACGGCCCAGGGGCCGTCGCTTGACTCGTCGACGCCGAGGATGTCGGTTTCGAGCACTTTCCCATGGCCTACGGCTACGGCCACCACGTCATCGACGATCACCAGTGGCAGGTGCGCCAGAGCCCGCAGCGGTGGCAGAACCTCGATCTCCTCCAGTGGCCTGGCATCATCGAGACCGAACAATCCCACTGCGGTGCGACGCAAGTTGCGTAGATGTGCGCCGCCGCCGAGCGCCGTACCCAGATCTGCGGCCAGCGAACGGACATAGGTCCCCGAAGAGCAGTCGACCTCCGCACGGTAGACGCCCGGCTCTCCTGAAACCGGGGTGACTTCGAACCTGGCCACAGACACAGGCCTGGGTTCACGGTGAACTTCCCCACCTTCACGGGCGATCTCGTGGAGGCGTCGTCCATCGACCTGGACAGCCGAGACCATGGGAGGCACCTGTTGGATATCACCGGTCAACTTGGCGGCCGCTGCGACGATCTGGTCCAGCGTCACCGCGGCCATGTCGTGGACAGCGGTCACAACACCAGAGGAGTCGAGGGTATTCGTCTCGGTCCCCAAGACGATCTCACCGACGTACGACTTGGGAAGTGGTGTCAGAAAACGCAGAAGGCGTGTAACGCGCCCGATACCGAGAACAAGCACCCCGGTCGCGTCCGGGTCAAGCGTTCCAGAATGGCCGATCTTGCGATTGCGGAGTAGGCCACGCGCCTTGGCCACGACATCGTGCGAAGTCCAACCCGCCTCTTTGTCGACAATCGCAATACCGTCACGAAGTTGCTCGTGTATCTCGGTGGACAATGGAGACTCGGCTCACTCAGTCCAGCGGTTGACGGCCGGTGTCGACGGACTGGTCGACGGGATGGTCGACCGGCAGGTCGACGGGCTGGTCGACGGTCCTGAGCAAGTCGTCGATCCGCTCACCAGCACGCACCGCTGGATCAGGAGCAAACGACAACTCTGGCACGCGCTTGGTTCTGGCCTGTCGTCCGATTTCGCCCTGCAGGCGCCAGCGGTTCTCCGCAAGTGCTTCCATCACGTCATCGTCACCGGATTCGCCGCTGAGCGAGTCGTAGTAGACCACGGCATGGCGGAGATCCGGTTCAACTGCAACCGTGGTGACCGTCACCTGCTCCAAGCGTTCATCGTCGATCTCGCCCAGAGCTTCGGCCACGATCTCACGGAACAACTGATTGAGGCGAGCCGTGCGTGGATAGTCACGCTGGGAACCACCATGAGTAGACGATCGACGGCTCATGACAGGGCCGCCCACACCCGCTCGCTGGCCACAACCTCGATCTCCCGGAATGACCAGACGAACTGTTCGAGTTTGTCGATTGTTCCGGTGGCGTGGCCGGTCGAGGCCGACACACAGGCGAAGCTGAGCCCCGCACGGTCATCGATATCAAAAAATCCGGTCTCGGCTGGGGCAACTCGATATCGCTCGCTGGCGCCTTCAAGGATCGGGTTGACAACGGCGAGCTTGTCCTTGCGGGAACCGCATTCGTTCAGACGGATCTCGACGTTGAATACGAGAACGTGCGCGCTCATCTCAGGATCGCGGTATCTCGCGCTCCTCGAAGGTTTCGATGACGTCACCCGGCTTGAGATCCTGGAAGTCACTCAGACCAATACCGCACTCAAACCCGGACGCCACTTCACGTGCATCTTCCTTGAAACGCTTGAGTGACGAAACCGCACCCTTCCAGATGATTGTTCCCTCTCGCAGGAACCTCACCTTGGATCCACGCGTGATGGTTCCGTGGGTCACATAACAACCGGCAATCGCCCCGATCTTCGGGATACGGAAGATCTCACGAACCTCCGCCTCACCAGTGACGACCTCTTCGAACTCCGGCTCGAGCATGCCGATCATTGCGCTCTCGATGTCCTCGAGCACCTGATAGATGATTTCGTACGAGCGGATTTCGACGCTCTCGGCATCGGCCAGTTCCCTGGCCTTGCGATCGGGGCGCACGTTGAAGCCGATGATTGTTGCGTTGGCCGCAGAGGCGAGTTGCACGTCTTGCTGGGTGATCCCGCCGACGCCACGGTGCACGAATGACAGCTTCACGTCGTCGCGTTCGAGCTTGCGGAGACTCTCGGTCAGGGCTTCGAGCGATCCGGTCACGTCAGCCTTGACGATGAGAGCGAGTGTGGCTGTCTCACCGGCCTGGATCTGCTGGAAGATGTCCTCGAGTTTGGCGCCCCCGCTCATGGCGTGCGCTTCACGTCCCAGCGTTGCCAGCCGTGACCAGTGTTCACGGGTGGCGGCGACCTTCGATGCGGTCTTCTCGTCAGGAGCAACCACAAAGCGGTCGCCCGCTGTTGCAACCTCGGAGAGTCCCAGGATGAGCACGGGCTTGGACGGCTCCGCACTGCGGATCTGGTTTCCGTTGTCGTCGATCAGCGCACGCACGCGTCCCCACGATGCGCCCGCCACAACCGGATCTCCGACCTCGAGCGTGCCGTGCTGAACCAGCACGGTGGCAACCGGACCGCGGCCAATATCCAGATTGGACTCCAGCACGACGCCACGGGCCCGTCCGTCCGGCTTGGCCCGTAGGTCCTCGAGTTCGGCCATGACCAGCAGGTTCTCGAGGAGTTCGTCGATTCCGAGGTTCTGGAGGGCCGACACCTCGACCATCACCGTGTCTCCACCCCATGCCTCTGGAACCAAGCCATGTTCGGAGAGCTGTTGCATCACACGGTTGGGATCGGCGTTCTCCCTGTCGATCTTGTTGATGGCCACCACAATGGGTACCTCGGCAGCCTTGGCGTGATTGAGCGCCTCGATGGTCTGTGGCATCACACCATCGTCAGCCGCCACCACCAGAATCACGATGTCAGTTGCCTCTGCACCACGGACGCGCATGGCCGTAAACGCCTCGTGGCCCGGGGTGTCGATGAAGGTGATGGGATGGCCATCCTTGGTGACCTGGTACGCACCAATGTGCTGGGTGATGCCACCCGCTTCACCGGCTTGAACGTTGGCACTTCGAATCTTGTCGAGCAGCTTGGTCTTGCCGTGGTCGACGTGACCCATGACAGTGATCACCGGAGAGCGGTGAGGCCACGATTCATAGGTGTCGTCGTCGACGTCCTCATC
>CAYQFM010000213.1:0-3582 GCA_964416735.1 uncultured Iamiaceae bacterium
AGGTCGTAGTCGTTCTGAATAGCGATCCAGAACCCATCGCCCACACCGAACGCCCGAGAGAACCGCAGAGCAGTGTCGGGCGAAATCCGGTGTTTGCCGCGAACAATCTCGCTGATCCTTGTCTGGGAAAGACCTGTCGCCTGAGCGAGATAGATGCGTCAACAACCGTGTACCACAGCGGTGACTTATTTCAATGCGAATGTCGCGATTTGGGGGTTTGGTTACCCATCAGTCCCGCTCAAGGGGCAACTCGTCTCCCCCGCTGCCGTGCGGTTGGGCACCTACCCAGAGAAGCGTGTCGCAGGGCCCACTTCAACCCTGAGTACACGGCCGCCGTGGGCCGGTTGGTTGAGGACAGCGTGATTGCGAACCGGGCTTGCTCTGACTGACATGGCAACGAGTCAGCGGCGCAGGGCTTGCATGGTTGCCTTGATGTCAGCCGTGAGTAGATACAGGTCGAGGTTGTCGGGATCAGTGGGATCAAAGGGGTGGAAACCGAAATTCTCCCACCACGACCGGGCGGTCTCGTCGATCGCGCTGACCACGACGGCGCGGCACGCGGCCGTTGCGTTGAGATCGACTGCCGTGGCCAGCACATGGGCAACCAGTGCGGTTCCGATTCCGACGCCGTTGTGGTTCCGATCAACCGCTAGACGGCCGATCAAGAGCGCGGGCACCGGATCCGGCGCGCCTTTCGCTACCAGCGAAGGAGCAGCGGAGCGATCGATACCGGTCATCGCAAGGCTCACATAAGCAACGACAGCCATGTCCGCTGTCGTGATCACCCAAGTCGCCGCAGTGTTACGCCGACGGTTCTGCCCGGAGTACCGCCGCAGCCACTCATCAAGATCCGGCGAACCTGATTCTAACGCTGAACGATCGTGTCGCTGCGGGTCCAGTGGCTCGGGACGGCGGAGTTCAGTCAATCCAGGTGAACTTCTTCTCGCGCCTCAGGGCGGCACTAAGACGCTGGTTGACTGTCGCCGGTGAACCAAGCGCATCGTTGAACGCCGCAGCGGCTCTAGGACTCAACTCGACGAGTTGACGGTCCGCGAGAACATCAACAGCGCGAGCTGTAGCGGACTGCAACACAAAGGCAGAAACCGAAACATGGGAGGCCTGCGCCGCCCGTTCCAGAAGGCTCTTTGAAACAGGATCGACTCTGACTTGTAGTCGCTCGTCCTTGGTCATCGACATGGCATCACAATGGCAGTACATCCCGATTCTGTCAAGAACACTGCGTGCCTCACGTTGTTTGGGCGCATGGTCTCGGTCTCAGGCAAGGCCTGCCGCTATGGAAGGCAAGATCGATAGGGCTGCTCGGCGTCAGGTGACGAACAAGCTCCGTGATGCGTACAGGGAGGGTTCCAAGGATGACAAGGGGCGGATCTTGGACCGGGTGGTGGACACGACAGGGATGGGGCGTTCGACTGTTCGACGAACGGTTCCACCAGACCCTCAAGAAATGGTTGTCGAAACAACCCTCCGCGGGCACGATCGAAGACCTCCAGACCCAGCTCGACACCTACCGAGACATCTACAACAACCAGCGGCCACACCGGTCACTACCGAACCGGGCGACCCCAGCCACGATCTACAAGACCCGTCCCAAAGCCACCCCCGTTCAGGGGTTTCCGATGTCCCGCGACATCACAGGGTGGAGGCGATGGGGGGACTTCAACCCTGCGTACACGGCCACCGTGGACCGAGTGATTCAAGGTCGCATGATTGATGAGGGATGGTTCTGCCAGTGGTGAGTGTCGCAGGTCAGATGTGCACGAGCGTCTCGACTGCAGCGATCTCCTCGGCATGGGTATCGCGGGCGCTTTCGACGTCGTAGTCGTTCTGAATAGCGACCCAGAATCCATCGCTCACACCGAACGCCCGCGAGAACCGAAGAGCCGTGTCGGGCGATACTCGACGTCGCGGGATCGAAGGCCGCCTTGTGTTCGCCCAAGCTGGCAGCGACGCTGAGTTGCTCGGACGCACAGTCACCCAGATCTCGACTGCAGTCGCCACTGCGATCTCCCAGGCTTCATAGCTGCCGTTGTATCCTGAACCCAAGTTCAGCTCGCGCTGGTGCTCGGCTTCAGGAGGTGGCAGTTCGGGAAGTTCTGCAATCAAAGTCCGGCCTGATTGCCACGAGCCACTTGCAGAGAAAACCTGGCAGACGTACGCCGTAGACGATGCAGGAATCTCCGACGCAGTCGTCGTCGTGACACCTGTCCGCTATGTCGTGAAACACCACACGAAACTGGGGCAGTCAGGATAGAAGGGAAGAGCTCGCACACGTATCCGATCAGCGTCCAGGACAACAATCGCGCCGCGATTGAGATCTTCCTCAACTGCAGGAAGGTTCAACATCAGAAGATCCGCGACCTCCGAAGCTCGTCGGTTTCCTTGACGCCGCAGAAGTACTACAGATGGTCTCGACTGATTAGTCACAGCGAGTAGTTCACCGAAATCTGTATCGGCAGATACGACGACGCGCTGATCTCGCGCCGCCCAACCCATGATCTGAGCATCTGTCGCAGTGCTCATCCCGAGAGCTCGAACGTGTACGACATCGTGACCTGCTGAAGACAGCCTGTCTACGAGTGACGGTGACAGGTTCTGGTCGAGCAGAAGTCTCACGCTGGATGCTGCAGCGGAATTTGCCTTTCTTGGACGGCGAGAGAGGCGTACCGCAGAGCCGCTGAAATGTCCTCGGCCTCAAGATCGGGATGTTCGACGAGGATCTCCGCAGAGTTCATGCCGTCTGCGATCATGGCGAGAACCGAAGACACAGGGAACCTGAGGTCTCGTATACACGGAACCCCACCCATCCGGTCTGGGTCAATGGTCACTCGCTCCAAGCTCATGAACCTATCCTATCGGCCCGTCATTCTACGGTGTCTCCGCTCGAGTCCTCATGGCCGGCGTACCTGGCAGCGACCCGCTCCCCCACCACCGTGCAGATCTCGTCGAGGGTGGTGTGGCGGATCCGGTTCGCCCCGAGAACAAGCACCTCGGGACAAGGTGGCGTGGCGATCGATCCGGTCATAGATGGTCTCGTAGCATTTCCGACTGACCTTCGTGCCACCCTTGGAGCAGAACACATAGTCCGAGGCGAGGTCGCACACCTGCTCATCGAGAGCTCCAAGACGCAGGCTCAGTCCGCCTTCACGATGCGCAGCGACCTTTGGATGGAACTCCAACAGGAACGTGTCCAACTCAGGATCGTCACCGGTCGTGCACCACACCGTTGCGACCTCCTCGAGTCCCAGAGCACCACCTGAGGCCGGGAGAGGAAGACACCTGGGCACGTCGACATTCATCGCCACGTTCTTGATTGTGGGCGATCATCCAAAGCCGCGTTTCGGGATCATCGAAAACCGACATGAAGTCGGTGTTCTGGCTGGTGAGTGTGAGGCTAGTTGAGTCCTCCTTCACTCGTGGTGACGGCGACTTGGAGGCCGCTGCGTTCACGAAGGCAGCAGGAACGTATCAACGCGTGCTTCAAGATCCTGAATGCTGTCGCACTGGGACCTAAGCCTGAATCCACCGATCTGGTGAGGGAGCGGGTGTTGTTTCGTTGATGGT
>CAYQFM010000214.1:0-3528 GCA_964416735.1 uncultured Iamiaceae bacterium
CAGGACTGGCCGATCTGAACCCGCCGCCCGTGGGGTCCCAGTAGCACTGGGGCGATACCGAGGCCGTCCTCCTCGACCTGCGAGACATGATCGATGCGGCCCGACCCGTTCCGTTGTCGGCTTCGTCGATGATCGCCAAGGACGAGGTGTTGGCGCTGATCGACGAGGCGCTCGCCGGTCTTCCCGAGGAACTGCGTGCAGCGCGCTGGTTACTGAAAGAGCGCGAGGAGTACCTGGCCCGGGTCCGTCATGAAGGTGACGCCTTGCTTGATCAGGCGCGTACACAGGCGGAGCACATGGTTCAGCGCACCGAGGTGGTCAAGGCCGCTGAGCAGCGAGCGTACCAAATTCTTGATACCGCCGAGGTTGAAGCACGTCGCCTGCGTCACGAAGTCGAGGACTTTTGCGATCAGAAGCTGGCAGGCTTCGAGATCGTCCTCGAGCGGACCATGAAACTGGTGACGGCCGGGCGAGAGAAACTCCAGGGGACGGGTTTCACGGCGAGGTCTGGTGGTTCGGTCGACGAAATGGAGCTTCCACCGCCTCCCGGGTCGAGCCTTCCTCCACCTCCGGGCGCAGATCTCCCTCCGCCTCCCGTCGGTGATGACGATGATGAATACGCCACCGGCGCTCCGGAGGTGTTCGACCAGGAAGACCTGTGACGGGTTCGTCCTCCTTGCAGGTAACGGTCACGGATCTCCGCCGTCGATCCGGATCCCGTCGACGGGTCCATCTGGAGGTCGAACTCGATGGGCTCGCAATATCCACGGCATCGGTTCCGGAGAATGCTTGCATCGATGTCGACGTCGAACTCGAATCGATGGGCAACTCGATAGTTGCCACCGGGAAGGTCAGCGCGCCGTGGACCGGCGCTTGTAGACGTTGTCTGGGGCAGGTCGACGATGTACTGCACGCGACAGTCCGGGAGATCTTCGAGGTTGCGCCGACCGAGGGCGAGACCTACCAACTGGGTCATGACACGGTGGACCTGGAACCCATGGTCCGGGACGTCGTGATGCTGGCGCTTCCGCTGGCACCACTGTGTGCTGATGGCTGTGCAGGGCCTGCTCCCGACGAGTTTCCGACAGGGCCGGAGCCAACAGACGAAACTCCGTCAACAGATGGTGCCCGTGACCCTCGATGGGCTGCTCTGGATCAGATCAGATTCGGAGACTGATCCCACTTCGCCTCGCACGGCTAATACCGCTAACCTTGACGATCCGTGCCCAAGGGCCGTATCTCACGCGTGACTCAACCCCCAGGAATGTAGCGATGGCCGTCCCCAAGAAGAAGACATCCAAGGCCAAGAGCCGCAGTCGTCGAGCCTCTGCATGGCGCCTTGACACGCCGGCACGGAGCCTGTGCTCGCGCTGTGGTGTAGCTAAGACACCGCACACGGTGTGTGGCAACTGTGGTTGGTATAACGGCCGCCAGGCCATCGATGTCGACTGACGCACAGTTACGGGACAGCGGATTGCGGGACAACGGATCACGGTAATGCTGCCCATAGCGCTCGATGCAATGGGAGGCGATCGCGCTCCGCAGGAAATCGTTGCGGGGGCGCGAATTGCCTCGGAAGAACTCGGAATTCCCGTCCTGCTGGTTGGGCGGTCTGACGAGATGGGCGACATTGGTGGACTCGATGTACTCGAGGCCTCCGAGGTAATTGCCATGGATGCCGATCCGGCGTCGAGTGTCCGCACAATGAAGGATTCTTCTCTGGTGCGCTGCGCTCAGGCCGTGCGTGACGGCAAGGCCTCCGCAATGGTGAGCGCCGGCAACACCGGTGCGACCATGGCAAGCGCTCTGTTGCGGATGGGGCGGATCAAGGGCGTATCGAGGCCCGCCATTGCGCTGCCAATCCCGGTTCCCGGGGCGGCGAACCCGACGATCCTTCTCGACGCCGGAGCAAATTCTGAGTGCCAGGCAGAGTGGCTGGTTCAGTTTGCCCAGATGGGTGCGGTGTTCTCGAAGGAGCGCTATGGGGTCAAGGCCCCCCGCGTTGGTCTCCTTTCGATAGGTGAAGAGCCCACCAAGGGAACTCCACTGGTGAAAGAAACCCATGAGCTTCTTGCCGATGGCGCATGGATCGGTGACACAGGGGCGGAATTCCTCGGAAATGTCGAAGGCCGGGATTTCATGGCGGGCACAGCCGACGTGATCGTCACCGATGGTTTCACCGGAAACGTCGCGCTCAAGACCCTCGAAGGGGGACTGCGGGGAATTGTCGATGCGCTGCTTGCCGTCTTCGATTCGACCGATGCCACACGTGAGGCGGCTGGAGTTTTGATGCCAGCGCTGGCACCGCTGTATTCGGACCTCGATCCGGAGAACACCGGCGGGGCGATCCTGCTGGGGGTGGACGGGGTCTGCATCATCAGCCACGGGTCGTCGTCGTCCAAGGCAGTTGTGAATGCATTGAAGGTAGCGAAAGACATGGTGGATGCAGATATAGTCGGCCACCTGAGAGCCGCCACCTCTGTCGGCTGACCTCCGGCAAGATCCCGACTCCGGAACGGCGCGCGTCTGCGTTGGAGAGTATGATCACGCGGGCTCAAGAGGAAAAGCGGTTTGCGGATGCGGACATGAGGCCGCGAGAGGTCAACCGCGACATTCCTACAGGCAGGTCTGTAATTGATCCCCACATCCGTTCCACGTGATCGGAGCCACAGGTGGCTGTGAGGATCACCGCTTCAGATCGAATTCGTACATGTGACCAAGGAGATGACCAGTGACCGCTGAGACCGATGCCGGTAACGGTCCGATGGACCGCCAGGCGGTCTTCGAACTGATTCGTGATCGACTCGCGGACATCCTCGAGATCGAGGCGTCCGCAATCGGTGAGGGTGACTCGTTTGCCGACGACCTGGATGCCGACTCGCTTGCACTTATCGAATTGGTGGAGGCAATCGAGGAGGAACTGGCCGAACGGGTCGAGGGTTTCCGCATCGAAGATGAAGACCTGGAGGATCTCAAGACCGTTCGCGATGCCATCGACTACGTGGTCAACCGGTTGGACTGAGGCTCTGGAAACGCTCTCGACCTCCGATCTCGCTTCCCGACTCGGGTACAGCTTCGACGATCCGGGCCTGGCCCGGCTCGCCCTCACGCATCGTTCCTGGTGCGCCGAGCACGCTGGTGAAGAATCAAACGAGCGCCTCGAGTTCCTGGGCGATGCCGTCCTGGGTCTCGTGGTCACCCAACACCTGTATTCCAGGTTTACGACGATGCCCGAGGGTGAGTTGGCCAAGGTTCGAGCCTCGGTGGTGAACTCCTCGACCCTCGCCGATCTGGCACGGAGTATCGACCTGGGTTCCCACGTGCTTCTTGGTAAAGGTGAGGAGGCGAGTGGCGGACGGTCGAAGGAGTCCATCCTGGCTGACGCCATGGAGGCGGTTATCGGAGCGGGGTTTGTGGATTCTGGCCTGGACGCAGCAGCGGACCTGATTCTCGGGCTCCTTGCGGAGCGAATCGAGATTGGAGCCGCCAGACCTGTAAAGCAGGATTACAAGACCATTCGCCAGTAGC
>CAYQFM010000215.1:0-2896 GCA_964416735.1 uncultured Iamiaceae bacterium
GTCGCGTGATCTGACCAGGTTGGTCAGATCACGGACGTCCTCGAAGGTCTTCTCACGTTCGCTCATCAACGCCGAGATCTTCTCGAAGGCGTGCATGACCGTCGTGTGGTCACGTCCTCCGAACTCCCGCCCGATCTGTGGGTATGACAATTCGGTCTCGGTGCGGCACACGTACATGCCCACCTGACGTGCGTGTACCAGGTCACGGGTTCTCGACTTGCCGCGGATCTGGTCCACGTCGAGGCCGAAGAACTCAGCGGCCTTCTCGATGATGACCGCCGCTGTTATGGGGCGGGATTGTGACGAACTGATCGAATCTGCGAGAACGTCGCGAGCCACATCCAGATCGAGTTCCACGTCGTAGAGGGACGTGTATGCGCAGACCTTGGTCATGGCTCCCTCGAGTTCGCGGATGTTGTAGGTGATGTGGGTGGCGATGAACTCGAGGATGTCATCGGGAACCCAGGTGGAAGACCTCTCCCGCTTCTTCTGCAGGATTGCCAGGCGGGTCTCGAAGTCGGGCGGTTGTATGTCGGTGATCAGGCCCTGCTTGAAGCGGCTCCGCAACCTGTCCTCGAGAGTGTTGATAGCGTCGGGCGGACGGTCCGAACTGAGGACAACCTGCTTCTGCGCCTGCTGCAGGGAGTTGAAGGTGTGGAAGAACTCGTCCTGGAGCTGTTCCTTGCCCTCCATGAACTGGATGTCGTCCACGAGCAGCACGTCGATTCCACGGAGGCGACGCTTGAAGTCACTCTGCGAGTTCTGGCGGATCGCCTCGACGAACTCGTTCATCATCGTTTCCATCGAGATGTATCGGATCTTGAACGCCGGGTACACCTCACGCACGTAGTTGGCTATCGCTAGCAGCAGGTGGGTCTTGCCGAGTCCGGCGCTGCCATAGACGAACAGCGGGTTGTAGGAGAGTCCGGGTTTCTCGGCGACACCGAGCGCGGCGGCGTGGGCGAACCGGTTCGTGGGGCCGATGACGAAGCTCTCGAACGTGAAGCGGGCATCGGTGGGATGGAAGTCGTGGATGTCGCTTCCATCGGATGACGGGTCGGCGTTGACGGGCCGGGTGGGATACGAGACGGGCCTGTGCGTGGTTGTGCGCTCGTCAACTTCTCCCTTGTGTGCCGACGGGATGACCTCGAGCGGGGGTTCGGCGTGGTCGATGCGTACCTCCAGCACCACCCGGAGCGTGCCGTGACCGGACTCCGCCAGGGCGTCGCCCAGGAGTTGTGTGTAACGCGTCTCGATCCGCTGACGTACCAGCTGGCTGGGGACTACGAGTGTGATGGTTGAATCGGTGAGGTCGCTCGCTTGGACCTCCTTGAAGGTGGAGTACCACACGGCGTCGCTCTCCTCTGCCGCGATCAGTGTCGACTCGTCTGCCCATATCAGCGATCCGTCACCTGTCACCGTGGCTTCCTCCTTCCCTGCCGAGCGTCAGAAATGGCTCCATCCACAGACCATCCACAGTTGTGGACAACTGGGGACAGTCGCATTTCAGCAAGGTAGCTAGTGGAGTCAGGACCCGCAAATGTGATTTGGCGGTGAGCCTGCCCGGAGGTCCGTGCGGGATGGTACGTCTGTTTGCAGTCAGCATGGCTTGGTATGGCCGTGGATGTCACCGTATCCTGTGGTTTCCGGTTCGAGCTCGGATAAACAGACAATCCAGTCGACAGATGGCACCGATCGGGCCGTCCTGGATCTCGTATCAAGTCGACATTGCATGCCGTTGGAGCGCGGCAACCGATTCTGCTCCTTATCAGACGCTCGGTCCGATCCGAATCCCGTCCTGCTCCTATGCTGGACCAAGAGAGATCAAGTCCGATTGCATTCGGACGGAGACCACATGAAGCGCACCTATCAACCCAACAACCTGCGCCGTGCACGAAAGCACGGATTTCGGCACAGAATGTCCGACCGAGCAGGACGATCAATAATCAAGTCGCGTCGCCGCAAGGGTCGCCACCGTCTGTCGGCCTGATCCAACTGACCGGGTGTTTACAGGTCGAGGCGGAAGTCGGAGGCGTGGATCGGTGGTCGATGGAATCAAGGACCGCACCATGTTCAGTGGTTTCGACCGTTCGGCTGCCCGTTCGAGCAGTGGACCCATCACCGTGGTCAGGAGTAGTCGCGCAAGTGATCACACAGTCCGTGCCGCCTTTGCCATTCCTCGTCGCGTGGGTCCGGCCGTCGTGCGGAATCGGGTGAGGCGTCAGTTGAGGGCGGCGCTCGACGAGTTGAAGGCCGAGAAAGTCCTGCCGGACGGCGCATACCTGGTGGTGGTGCGCCCAGGTGCGAGGGGATCACACTTCAACGAACTCCGCGTCTGGCTATCGAAGGCGATACAGGACCTGTCTACGTCGGTGCATGGCACCGGTCCGGCGAGCAGGATCTGACTCGCTGATGGGACCAGCGCTCGAGCCCGACCCGCAGGTAGACGTGAGGAGGGTGTGGCCGTGGACAAGGTTGGTTCTATGGTCGATCTCCCAGTACCAACGGGGTGCAGAGGGACGTCCGTCCCCCTGCAGGTTCACGCCCAGTTGTTCGACCTATGCGACCGAGGCACTGACGATCCACGGCCTGGTCAAGGGAGCGATTCTCGCAACGTGGCGGATTCTCAGGTGCAACCCTTGGGGTGGCCAGGGCTTCGACCCTGTACCAGACAGGTTCATAACAAGTCGTCATATCTGTATTAGACATGTACACAATCATCAGGAAGCGAACTGATGTTCGAAAAATTCTTTGATGCTCTGGCATCGATACTCAATTTCATCTTCCTTCTGGTCCCGCAGGGGATGAGAGGATCTCTCGGTTTCGGAATCTCGATCATTGGTCTCACAATCCTCGTGATGATCCTGATCACTCCCTTGACGGTCAAGAGCACCAA
>CAYQFM010000215.1:2906-3519 GCA_964416735.1 uncultured Iamiaceae bacterium
GGGTGCTGGCCTCCGCGTACGAGGTCGGGCACTCCTACGGGCTGTCCATCGTGTTCCTCACCCTCGTGGTGATGGCGATCACGACGCCGCTGACGCTCAAGAGCACGAAGTCGATGCTGCAGATGCAGCGTCTGCAGCCTGAGATGAAGCGGATCCAGGAGCAGTACAAGAATGACCGCGAGCAGCTGAATGCTGAACTCATGGCCTTCTACAGGGAGAACCAGATAAACCCTCTCGGTGGCTGTCTGCCGATGCTTGCCCAGGCGCCGGTGTTCTTCATCATGTATCGGTTGATCTATGGCCTCACACAGCGTAGGGGTGGTGTTGGCAGCGGTGTCGGCCAGACCCTGAGCAATATCAATCTTGGTAGGCCCTTCAGTCCGTGGATATTCACCGATCAGGTCTTCCACCCCAATCTCCTCGATTCCAAGATGGAGTTGTACAAGGCGCTGAGTTCCACCAACGAGATGCGTTTTCTCGGCATGGACCTCTCGTTGTCCGCAAGTCAGGCTCTCAAGATAGGCATCCTGGTATCGATCCCCTTCCTCGCCCTGCTGGGTGTGATGCTTGCGACCGGCCTTTACCAGAACCGCCAGTTGCGTTTGAGGAATAC
>CAYQFM010000216.1:0-3482 GCA_964416735.1 uncultured Iamiaceae bacterium
GGGGATGTTTTCCTGCAGGATGTACTGCCAGATGTCGAGTTCGGTCCAGTTCGACAACGGGAACACCCGGATATGTTCACCGGGGCGGCAACGACTGTTGTAGAGCGACCAAAGTTCTGGGCGCTGGTTCTTCGGGTCCCACTGGCCAAACTCGTCACGAATGGAATAGACCCGCTCCTTGGCACGCGCCTTCTCCTCGTCCCGCCGTCCCCCACCAAACACCGCATCGAAGCGATTTTCCTCGATAGCATCGAGCAAGGTGGTCGTCTGTAAACGGTTGCGACTGGCTCTCGGCCCGGTCTCGTCGGTCACCCGGCCACGCCGGATGGACTCCTCCACCGATGCAACGACCAACCGCACACCAAATCGGTCAACGGTGGCATCACGGAACTCGATGACCTCGGTGAAGTTGTGACCCGTATCGACGTGCATGGCGGGAAACGGCAACGGACACGGCCAGAATGCCTTTGCAGCCAAGTGCAGCATCACCACAGAGTCCTTGCCGCCGGAAAACAGCAGAACCGGCCTCTCGAACTCCGCGCCCACCTCGCGAAATATGTGTATCGACTCGGCCTCCAAGGTGCCGAGGTGCGATAGTTCGTACGTCATCCGAACCCCCGGGTCAGGCTTCACCCCCGGTGAGGCTACCGGAATCCGCCAACCTCGATCCCGACGACTGTGAGACATGAATGCCGGCCGAAGACGAATCCACACAGTCGCCATCAGAGTCTCCTCACATCCGGTTCACAGGATTCGACGATGAGCGGGCCCGGCCGATCGATCACGCGCTGGCAGCCGACCTAGCGGGTCGGGCAGGCGACCTGTTGCTGGAATTGCGTGAGACCGCCGCCCGGGACGGCTGGAGCGAGGAACAGTTACGAGACCATGGCGACCGCGAGAGCCACGAACTGCTCATGGGGTCGCTCGCAATGCTGGTTCCCGACGACGCCGTGTTGTCTGAAGAGGGTCTGGGTGCTCAGGACCGGCTCACCGCCGAACGCGTCTGGATCGTGGATCCGTTGGATGGAACACGGGAGTTTGCCCAAGAGGGCCGCATCGACTGGGCGGTTCATGTGGCGCTTGCAATTGACGGCCAACCGGTTGCCGGTGCGGTTGCGCTCCCGGCGCTCGGTCGCACCTTCGCCACCCAACCGCCACCACCTGAACCACCACCGACGCCGATGAACCTGCGAATTGTGGTGAGCCGGACCAGACCACCGGAGGTGGCCGCGAGCCTTGCCAACGCGCTCGGGGCCGAGATTGCAGAGATGGGATCGGCAGGTGTCAAGGCCATGACGGTAGTGATGGGCGACGCTGACATCTACGTCCACTCCGGCGGGCAATACGAGTGGGACTCGGCGGCACCCATTGCAGTCTGCCGCGCTGCCGGCCTGCACTGCTCGCGAATCGACGGGAGTCCCCTCATCTACAACCAGCCCGACCCATACCTTCCCGACCTTCTGATCTGTCGGGCGGAATTGGCCGAGCGGGTACTGGGTCTGATCGAGATCTTGATCTGATCACGAACAAGCTCTGAGCCATCTGATATGGCCGTAGGATCCAACCACGATGAACGACGGCAGCCCACCACCAGACCTCGCCGTAGGTTCGTTTTCTGACACTCCCCCATGGATCGTCGAGCCAGACGCAATGACGTGGCGCAACCAGGTGCCAACCGTTCGCTGGGTGACCATCCGTGACACCCCTGACCTGATCAAACCCCGCCGCCTGCCGGGTTCACGGGTATTCCGGGTCCTGTGGGAACTGTCCCGGGGCCTGCTTCCATGGGCCATAGGCCCACGTCGGCGGGGCGGGACCGAGTCGCGTTCTGAAATATCCCGACGACTGAGGATAATGGCCGAACGGCTCGGGCCCACATACATCAAGCTGGGCCAGATCATCTCGTCGGGTGAAGGCCTCTTCCCCAACGAACTGGTAGATGAGTTCAAGAAGTGCCGGGACCAGGTTCCACCCGAATCATTTGACGCGGTGAAATGTGTCGTGGAAGAGGACCTGGGGGCACCGCTGAGCGAACTGTTCAGTTCGTTTGATCTCACTCCGCTTGCTGCAGCATCAATCGCCCAGGTCCACGCGGCCACCCTGACCACCGGCGAAGAGGTCGTCGTCAAGGTTCAGCGGCCATCGGTGGCCGAACTGGTCCACGCCGACATCCGGGTGATGGCCTGGCTGGCTCCGCTGCTCATCGGGCGCATTCCCGTGGCGGCCCTGGCAAACCCGCCCGCACTGGTGGAGTTGTTCACCCAGACGATCACTGAAGAACTCGACTTCCGCCTCGAAGCAGAGAACATGCTCGATGTAGCCAGGTCGTTCGCTTCACTTGGACAGCGGGGTTACGTGATCCCGCGTCCCCATCCCCACCTCGTCACCAGACGGGTGCTCGTAATGGAACGCCTCAGTGGGTTCAGTTTTGATGATGTGGAAGGGATGCGCGACGCAGGAATCGACACCGAAGCAATTGTCCGAACTGGAATGATCGGCTTCATGGAAGGCGCCATGATCAACGGCATCTTCCACGGTGACCTGCACGGGGGGAACCTGTTCGTGCTGGCCGACGGCCGTGTAGCCCTGCTTGACTTCGGAATCACCGGGCGGTTGAGCGAGCCCAGGCGGCTGGCATTTCTCCGCCTGCTGATGTCGTCCACGATGAACGACGTGAAGGGGCAATTGACTGCACTTCGAGACCTTGGGGCCCTACCTCCCGACACCGACCTCGACGAAGTGATTGTGGAGATGGGGTTGGACAGGCCACCCATCGACCCCACCACACTGTCCCCCGACGCAATGGTGCGCGAGGTGCAGCGCATCGTGAAACAGTTGCTGAGCTTCGGAGCCACGCTGCCTAAAGAGCTCATGTTGTTCGTCAAGAACATGGTCTTCGTCGACGGGGCAATAGCCACCCTCGCCCCGAACCTTGACATCTTCGCCGAGATGGCACACATATCGGCATACTTCGCAATGACCCACGGCGAACGGATTGTCGGCGAGATAGGCATCGACCCGCGCCAGCACGAACTGGATCTGGAGGCTGTGAAGGAAGGGTTCGGCCTGGACCGCTCAACGGAGAACTTCACCTACCGGGATCTCCAAGAACGTCGTCAGTTGATCCGCGATCGGCTCGACCGCGGCGAAGGTGTCAGGCGTAGACGCAGCGACCGGCGTCGATGACAACCCGGCCGTCGGGACCGAAGGTCTGGAAGATTGCCGAATCGCCTTCATCCCAGATCTTCACGGTGAGAGCCTCACCCGGAAGCACAGGCGAGGTGAAGCGTCCCTCCATGGATTTGAACTTGGAAGTATCACCACCCACTGCCGAGTGCAGAACGGCACGTCCCGAGAAGCCGTAGGTGCACAAGCCGTGGAGAATCGGACGGTCGAACCCACCAAATGCAGCGAATGCCGGATCCGAATGCAGCGGATTGCGATCGCCGGACAGCCGGTAGAGCAGGGCCTGGTCCTCACGG
>CAYQFM010000217.1:0-3136 GCA_964416735.1 uncultured Iamiaceae bacterium
TGGTTGGATTCCGGGTCGACCATATCTGCGGGGTGGATTGGACGTCCGGCGCGTCCGCGGGCTCGCGTGTCTACTGAGTCCGACGCTTAGGTGCGCGCTGACGACCTGAACCGTGCACTACTCCGAGTATTCGAAGAAGCAGCGAAGCTCCATCTCTGCCGCTCCGCCTGCGAGAGCGATCTCGACGTCGCCAGTCGTGTGAAGGGTGCAAATCTGGCGGACGACCGACTCAACCAAGTCGCCGAGTGCCCGGAGACTGATTCGGGTTTCGGCGCCAGGGTTTGCCGGGTGCCCGTGCCCTTTCCAAGCGCTTTGTGGTTCTGGTAATTGGATCAGGCGTGTGTCCCGGTCGAGCCGAAACAGCGCGGTTCGCGGGTCATCAGCGCCGCAGTCATTGGTGAGGCTGAAATCGTGAGCGAGAGCACAACGCAACCCGTACAGCTTGTGCCGGACCTTGTCGTGCTCATCGCTGTCTGGGACGAGCTGCTTGAGATCCCCAGGAAAATCGTGCAACGTACGCTCGAAAGATCGTTTCACGTCAGTCGCGCTTGAACTCCTGTGCTTCACGGCGGAACCAAGTTGGTCGAGGACCATGAGATAGCCGATTGCGCCCAGCCAGCTACCTGATGTGTCACCGTCGGCACCGGCATCGAAGCGACACGTGCCGGATCCATCTCGACTGGTTGCAGTCCGGGCATCATCGAGGGCCGCTGTGAGAGTACTCTTGCGCACGACCGGGCCGGTCCCCGTGGCGGCTGGTGGGTAACAGCTCAGGTAGTGGTCGAGGACCTGGTTGTCATGTGAACGGTTCTCCATGGTCCTAGCGAGGGTCGATTCCGGCAAGGCGTGTGTCAATGTGCTCTTTGGTGCCCAAGTCGTTGTTGCGGGAGATCGATGACGTGATTGGGGCTGTTCGCAGGTCGCCGATAGCTTCTGGCAGCGTAGTGGATCAGTGCGGAACGACGACGATGACTCCTGCCAAAGCAACCATGACATCGCTGGAGTTCAGAGAAATTACTGGAGTTCAGGGGAACTGCTGGCCCGCCAGGTTGCGGTTCTTGAGCTTGGCCTTCATGTAGTCGCGGTTCATCTGGGCGATGAAGGTGATCGAGATCTCCTTGGGGCAGGCCTCGCCGCACTCGCCGTAGTTGGTGCACGAGCCGAAGAACTCCTCCATGGTCTCGACCATGTCCTCGGTACGCCGATAGCGCTCCGCCTGGCCTTGGGGGAGCAGGTTCAGGTGGGCCAGCTTCGCCGACGTGAACAGCTGGCCGGCGCCATTGGGGCAGGCGGCGATGCAAGCACCGCATCCGATACAAGCGGCGGCATCCATGGCTGTGTCGGCAACGGTCTTGGGGATCGGAATGCCGTTGGCATCTTGCGCAGCACCTGTGTCGGCGGTGATGAAACCGCCAGCCTCGATGATGGCGTCCATCGATGAGCGGTCGACGATGAGGTCCTTCATCACCGGGAAGGCTGCAGCCCTCCACGGCTCGATGGTGATCGTCTTGCCGTCGTCGAACTTCCGCATGTGAAGTTGGCAGGTTGCCGTGCCCTTCTCGGGGCCGTGCGCCTGACCGTCAATCATCACGCCGCAGGTTCCGCAGATCCCCTCACGACAATCGCTGTCGAAGGCGATCGGCTCGGTGCCCTCGGAGATGAGTTGCTCATTGACCACGTCGAGCATCTCCAAGAACGACATGTCCTCTTTGACGGCCGGTGCCGTGTAGGTCTCGAACCGACCTTCACCGTTGGGGCCATTCTGTCGCCAGACTTGCAGTGTGAATTCCACTGGGTGCTCCCGGATCTGTTCCTTGGCGTGCTCTTACTTGAAAACCGACTGTTTCCAGCTCTACTGCTACTTGTAGCTGCGTTGCGTGAGCTTGACGTACTCGAAATCGAGGGGCTCTTTGTGCAGCACGTGTGGGGTACCAACGCCCTGCCACTCCCATGCACTCACATGGGTGAAGTTCTCGTCGTCGCGCTTGGCTTCGCCCTCTTCTGTCTGGTGCTCGATGCGGAAGTGGCCGCCGCAGCTCTCTTCACGCTCCAGTGCGTCGCGCGCCATCAACTCGGCCAGTTCGAAGAAGTCAGCAACACGGCCAACCTTTTCGAGCGATTGGTTGATGGTGTCGGCCGACCCGAGTACGCGGACATCGGACTCGAACTCCTCGCGCAAAGCGGGGATTTCGGAGACGGCCTTCTCGAGGCCGGCGCGGTTGCGTGCCATCCCGATGTTGTCCCAGACGATCTTGCCCAACTCACGGTGGTAGTGGTCCACCGAGTGC
This sequence comes from uncultured Iamiaceae bacterium, assembly GCA_964416735.1. GTDB lineage: Bacteria > Actinomycetota > Acidimicrobiia > Acidimicrobiales > Acidimicrobilacustridaceae > CAYQFM01. The sequence continues at coordinate 2,289 of CAYQFM010000217.1, forward strand.
TTGCCCGGAATCGACAGCCAGCGCTTGACGTCGTCACGTACTTGGCCCTCGGCCTGGGCGAACACGGGATCATCGGTCGGCACCGCCGGGTTGCCCAGCAGATCCGACAGGTAGTTGCCAATGGTGTACGGGGCTACGAAGTAACCGTCGGCCAAACCCTGCATGAGCGCCGATGCACCAAGACGGTTTGCACCGTGATCGGAGAAGTTGGCCTCACCCAGCGCATAGAGCCCCGGGACATTGGTCATCAGGCTGTAGTCCACCCAGAGGCCACCCATCGTGTAATGGCTGGCTGGGAAGATGCGCATCGGAACCTCGTACGGGTTCTCATCTGTGATCCGCTCGTACATGTCGAACAGGTTTCCGTAGCGTTCGCGGACCACGTCGGCGCCGAGGCGGTTGATGGCGTCGGAGAAGTCGAGGTAGACGCCGTTCTTGAGCGCACCGATTCCACGACCCTCGTCCACGACGGTCTTGGCGTTACGGCTGGCCACGTCACGGGGGACGAGGTTGCCGAACGCCGGGTACTTGCGCTCCAGGTAGTAATCGCGCTCGGCCTCGGGAATCTGCCCTGCTGGGCGGGTCTCATCGAAGCTCTTCGGGACCCAGATGCGACCGTCGTTGCGGAGCGACTCGGACATGAGGGTCAGCTTCGACTGGAACTCGTCGCTGGTGGGGATACATGTCGGGTGAATCTGCGTGTAGCAGGGGTTAGCGAACAGTGCGCCCTTCTTGTGGGCCCGCCATGCTGCTGTCACGTTGCAGTTCATCGCGTTTGTCGACAGGTAGAAGACGTTCCCGTAACCACCCGTGCAAAGCAGCACCGCGTGTGCAGAATGTGATTCGAT
>CAYQFM010000217.1:3213-3478 GCA_964416735.1 uncultured Iamiaceae bacterium
AGGTCTCGGGTGACGATGCCGCAGCACACACCGTCCTTGACCACAACCTCGAGCAGTTCGGTCTTCGTGCGCAGATCGACCCCGCCAACCGAGACCTGACGCATGAGCGCCTGATAGGCACCGAGCAGAAGTTGCTGGCCGGTCTGGCCACGGGCATAAAAGGTGCGGCTGACCTGGGCACCACCAAACGAGCGGTTGTCAAGCAGGCCCCCGTACTCGCGGGCGAACGGCACGCCTTGCGCCACACACTGGTCGATGATGTTCA
>CAYQFM010000218.1:0-3427 GCA_964416735.1 uncultured Iamiaceae bacterium
ACAGGGGCCCTCTGACGATGGCCCCTGTTACGTATGCATCTCTCGATGAACAAGACCAGTAGACCATTTCGGTGGTCCACGAGGGCCAAGGTGTCGCGGCCGAGGAGTTCTCGTCCGACGGACGCATCGCCGAGGTGCGCTCGATCGACTTCGAGTGGTGCAACTCGGATCCGACAGACACACGGATCACGTCGCCGTGCCGCAGAGCCGCCTCGAGGTCGCGCTCCAAGAAGGTGTCGGCCAGCCCCGGCACGTCCAGCAGCACCAGGTCACGTAAAGCATCCAACGTGACTGCCGAGCCCTCGAGAATCTGAGAGTCGGCAATCTCACGACGCTCGAATGCCTTACGGGAGATGGCGTGCCGTAGCTCACGAATGCTGAGGTGGCGATCGCTGATCTCCCTTACGTAGAAGGTACGTGTGTCATCGGTTGCGAGCGAAAACAGCTCGCGGAAGTAGGTCCAGTTAACTCGTTGCGCAAGAGACGCAACGAGTTCGGGCTTGGTGAACTGCTGGGAGAACCGCACCATCCGGTACAGGTTCGTCCGGTCGTAACCTCGGCCGTACTGTGAGGTCAGTTGTTGCGCCAGCGATGCAACAAGTTCCTGATCGTGCCCGACACGTCCCCCGCGCAGCACGGCCACATCGATCAAGCGGCGCCGTATGTGAACTCATCCGTAGTTCGTAGCCATTCGGCCCTGATATCTTCGACGAGTCCCTGCAGACCGAGGTGTCCGCTACTTGCCAAGGTGAGGGTCGCGGGTTCGAATCCCGTCGTCCGCTCGAATTCACATGAGTCGGAGTTGTTCCGATCGGGCTGCGCGAACTTGCAGCGGTTCCCACGATGGTCCTCCCCGTGGGCCTGTGGTCTTTACTTCGACTTTGTCCACCGGGATGGCACGAGCGGCACCCTTGGCGTCTCTCAGGCGAACGCTTCCGTCGCGTTCTCGACATTCGACCACTGCCGGATTCCAGCGTTCGTTGACCCGGAGGCGGAATCGGACCTGGTCGCCGGGTTCTATTCCGAGTTCGGCGAGACCCGTTGCTCGGTCACTGCGTGAATTCACCGGTTTGATCCTATGTTGCCCATGTGACGCCCTCTGACGGTGCGGAACGTGTCAGAACGACCCTGACCTCTCAAGCGTGTACGGCAACGATGATCTGGTGTCACCTGCCCAACTGACACGCGCGATCAGGTCGGTGGAGTCGTCGCCCATGCAGTTCTGCTCAACCAGTGTCACGGTCGAGGGAATGCCGTCGGTGCTCACCGTTGTCCCAATGGAGACTTCGTTCTGGAGCACGTCCAGACGCATCGAAGTGCCAACCGGAGCGGTGAGTGTGACACGGAGTGTGCCGTCACAGAGCAACTGAAACTCATCGGCGACATGAAAGGGGTAGTTGTCTATGTCGGTTCCGGGAACGAGATTCGCTTTGATCGAGCCAATCAGAGTGGTTCGATCTTTGTCGTCGGGTACGGCCTCGCATCCGTTTGAGGTATTGCCGTCATAGTCGGCATGGTCTGCCAAACAAGAGACACCGTCAGTGTATGGTGCCGCTGGCTTGCCACAGGGCTGGTAGGGAAGGTCCTTGCACGGTTCCGTGGTCGGGGCCGTCACTACCGCCATCGGGGACTCTGGTGTTGCAAGAGCCTCTTCACCGGGGTGAGCGCGAAGATTGACCACGAGCAGTGCTGCAATGCCAACAACGGCAATAGTCGCAGCCGCTACGCCGAGAAGGGCTGGTCTGAAGCGCCGGCTTCGGGGTTCGAGGACATCGGTTCCGGTTGGTCCTCCGACGAGGCTCGCAGCGTTGGGGCGCTTTGCGGGATCCTTGGACATCATCGGATCCACCAAGCGCCGAATTGAGCGGTCGGTGCTTTTCGGCCACGGATCCACATGACCTTTGGCAGCCCGCTGGACCACAATCGCGGGGTCACCCCGACCGAAAGGTGGGGTGCCCGTTGCGGCGAATCGAAGGGTCGCTCCGAGTGAGAAGATGTCACTTGCCGGTGTGGCCTCAAGGCCACGTGCCTGTTCTGGTGCCATGTACTCGGGGGTGCCGATGACTGTTCCTGCAACGGTCAGACCCGGTGTTGCGTCCCTGGCCACGGCTGTCCCGAAGTCGGTCAGTCGTGGCCAACCATTCTCATCGAAGATGATGTTTGCTGGTTTGATGTCTCGATGAACGATGCCTTGGCGATGGGCCGCGCTCAGTGCATTGAGTAGGAGGCCAGCCAGTGCCATGACCCGCAGGGCGGGCAGGGGGCCGTTCTTCTCGATGTAATCCGACAGGGTGCCGCCTGCGAGGTACGGCATCACGAGCACGATGTCGTCTCCGTCATCGAGTACGTCGAGTAATTCGACGATGCCTGGGTGGTCGAGCTGAGCCAAAATCTCCGCTTCGCGTCTGATTCTGAGGCGTGAGTTGGTCATTTCGTCGTCACTGCCGTGCAACGCCAAGCGCTTGAGGGCAACTTGACGGCCGTGTTCGTCCTTGGCGAGGTCCACCACGCCCATTCCGCCACGCCCGATCCGGGCAACCACCTCGTACGCCATCAGGATTGAAGGGTATCCGTGAGAACCCCGTCGGAGTCGTCGCGTCTGGAGACGGCATTTGGAGATGGCACTCTGCCGCCCAATTGTCAGACTGGATCGCTAAGGTGGACAAGGATCGGTTCAGGGCTTTGACTTCACAGCCAAATTGGACGTCATGTCGGAACACTCCGGAGCCGATAATGGTTATTCAGGTCGACTAGTTTTTCATGTTGACCGGTTGTTCAGATCCAAGACATTTACCGCCGGTCGTTCCGGTTGATGGAGATTGAGATGACTGAGACGATTGAAACCCAGGATCTCGACACGATCACCGAAGCCCTCACGATCATCGATCGTGCATTGGGCCAGATGCTCCACCGTGAGCTCGTATCAACCGACGAAGTGTCCGATCTTCTGCTTGACGTGAGGACACTGCTAACGATGGACCTTGGCGAACACGCAGATAACTGAACCGCTATGGGCTTGGTGCGTACTCCACTTGCGCAAGGCTATGTCGTCAGGTTCTTCCCTTCGCAGGGTTCGCACGGTTCACGCACCCAAGACAGTCGGATGGCGCAGCGGGTCATCGATTCCGTCGAAAATCAGCGGGTGATTCTGCGAAGGCCGGCACGGGCGACAGTTCCTATGGCGAAGCCCACAGCCACTCCGCCTACAACATCGGAAGCGTGATGAATGCGCACGTATGCGCGGCTCGAAGCAATGGCAAGCGCCATGGTCCACCATGCGGCTGGGAAGCGTGAGCGGTCGCTCAAGAGCATGGCCGCCACTGTTGCGGCACTTGCGTGACCGCTGGGGAAGCTTGTGGTCAGCGGAACACGCAGTTTATGGGGCCGTGGCTCTTGGACGACCGGACGCTCTCGTTTGAATAGTGCC
>CAYQFM010000219.1:0-3417 GCA_964416735.1 uncultured Iamiaceae bacterium
ACCCAGCAGTGAGCCGCCCCAGCCCCATTGGAAGACCGCAACGATGAACCCGTAAGCGGCGGCAATGGACAACAGATTGAGAATGACGGCCTTCAGGGGGACCAGGATGGAGCGGAATACCAACATCAACAGCAGGAACGCCAGAACCAGGACCACGCCGATGAAGGTGGGAAGCCGCGACTGCAGGTTGGCCGCCAAATCATCGAAGGTCGGGGTCATTCCTCCGATGTTTATGGTCACCCCCGATGCTTCTTGGAATGGCGGGACGATGTCGTGTCGGAGCGTGTTCAACAGATCGGTCGTCGCTTTGTCGGGCGCAGCGGTGGTGGGAATGACGCTGAAGACGGCCACATCACCGTCTGCGTTCGGCATGGGAGGTGTTACCGCTGCAACGCCGGGAGTCGCCATGATCTGACCCATTAGCGGTTCAAGGCTCTCGGTGGCGCCCGGTGCTGCCAGCGTGGCGACCATCAGGAACGGCGCGGACGCACCTTTGCCGAAACCGGCGACCTTGAGGTCGTATGCACGGCGTGACGTGGTGGTGGTCGGGAGAGACCCTTCGTCGGCGGAGCCCAGGCGCATGTCGGTGATCGGGTATGCGAGGGCACCCATCACCACGAGGCCCACGAGCAGCGACGGCCATGGGCGACGCTGAATGACCCGGGACCACCGGAACCACGGCGTGGTCTCACCGGTCTTGTCGTCGCCGCCCAACCCCGGGATCTTGAACTTGTCCACGTTGTAGCCGGTGAAGCCCAACAGGGCCGGCAGCATGGTCAGCGAAGCGAGCATCGTGACAGCCACGACCACCATGCACCCCACACCAAGGCCTTGGATGAACTTGATGTCGATGAGCAGCATCCCCGACATCGAGATCACAACGGTCAATCCGGCGAAGAGCACCGCTCGTCCTGCCGTGTCGATTGCGGTGATGGTGGCGCTCTCCGGGTCGAGCCCTTCACCCAGCCCTTGTCGGTAGCGGGTGACAATGAACAGGGCATAGTCGATGCCTACGCCGATACCGATCATCGAGGCGAGTTCAATGGCGAAGTTGGGGACCGTTGTCACGTAAGACACCAGTCCGACTGTTCCGATTCCCACACCCACACCGAAGAGTGCCGTGCCGATCGGCAGCCCCATGGCGAGGATGGATCCGAAGGTGAGGATGAGGATGATCACCGCTGCGGTCAGTCCGATCAGTTCGGTGGCACCCGGAGGAGCGTTCTCCTCGAAGACTTGTCCACCGAGTTCGATTTGCAGGCCGTCGTGCGCGGCTTGGGTCACCTTCTCCCGGATGCTCTCAAGGGTGGATGGCGGAATGTCATTGACCGTCTCGGCGTCGAACTGGACCGTTGCGAACGCAATGGGTGCCATCGGAGAGATCTGCTGTTCACCGCCCGGCATGTACGGGCTCCGGACAAAGGTGACCTTTTCCAGGTCGCCTATCTCGTCGAACATCGTGCTCATGGTGCGTGTAACTTCCGGATCATCGACCCCGGCTTCGGCACGGAAGATGATGTCGCCCGGAATGCCGGACCATTCGGGGAACCGGGCCTTGAGCAGGTCGGCAGCTTCTTGGGAGTCGTAGCCATTCATCCGGAAGTCCTGCGAGAACCTGTTTCCGGCGGTTTGCGAGATGACCGAAATTCCGATCAGGCCGACGATCCACATGGCCATGACCAGTCGCCGGTGGCGGTAGCAGAACCGTGCCAGATGGATGAGCATGGAGGTCCCCCTGAAGATTTCCCTTGGTCCCACGTCGAAATCAGTCGATTGGTTGGCGCGCCACGCCGGTGACTTGACCGCACGAAACCCTAATCCAACCGTCCAAGTGCCCCGAGATTCGGGAAAGCTGGCCAAAGGTGGGAATGGCGGGCGTTTTACCGTGGATCGACCACCGGGTGAGACGTAATTCACACCGTCGTATGACAGGATTCAAGCCCGGTGAGAGCAATTCCGATATCTCGGTAAGGCCTCCGATTGAACGGTGTTGGAGTTGAAGCGTGTGGAGTGGTTGATGTGACTCGGACCAGGCGGAATTCTCGGCTTTCCCGGGTGTCGCAGATTGTCGTGGCGGCATTGGTGCTCTTCGCTCCTGTACTTGTTGCGACAGCACCAGCGTCATCAGCGCCTGTGGTGGCGCAGACGATTGCGAACATAGACAATCTCTCGAGAGCCTCGGTTCGTTCTTCATACCTGAACACCTTGAAACCAGCTCTGTCGGTGCCCGTCGGCTGGACTGGAAATACTGCCGGATGTAACACCGGGGCACCGTCTGCTGCTGCACAGCAAGCGACACTGACCGCTGTCAACTGGTATCGGGAGATGGCCGGGGTATCTCCGGTGAGCTTTGATGCCGGCCTCTCGTCCAAGGCTCAGCAGGCGGCGCTGATCATGGAGGCGCAATGGGGGCTCAGTCATAATCCGCCTTCAAACTGGAAGTGCTGGACACAGACAGGAGCTCAAGCCGCCGGAAGTTCCAATCTTGCGCTCGGCGTTTCCGGGGCGAATGCGATACAGGGCTACATGAAGGATCCGGGCGCAGGTAACGAACCGGTTGGGCACCGCCGGTGGATCCTGTATCCGCCGCAGACGACCATGGGTAGTGGCTCGACCAGTTGGGCAAATGCCCTCTATGTGTTTGCCCAGACGGGCGCCCGACCTGCCACGCCGTCGCTGATGCCGTGGCCGACAGCGGGGTTTTTCCCGTCGCCTGAGGAACCGGGAGGACGGTGGTCGATCTCGTTCAACACCTTCGACTATCAGTCATCGGCGTTCAACAATGCGACTGTTCAAGTGACACGAGATGGTCAGGCCGTTTCGGTGAGCCAGAAACCGCAGGCATTCGGATACGGCGATCCCACTTTGGTGTGGGAGATGGATGTTCCGACCGTGAGTGGTGGACCCGATCAGACATATCACGTGAAGATCACGGGCATCTCTGCACCCGGACTGCCCTCCACATACGAGTACGACGTGAAGTTGTTCGACCCTGATCTGAATACACCATCCCCCCCGTCCGAGGTGACAGCCGTAGCGGGCAACGGGAGCGCCACTGTCTCGTGGTCCACACCGGCCAGCAATGGCGGAAGTCCTGTTACGGGCTACACCGTCACGGCCAGCCCAGGTGGTGCAAGCTGCAGTACAGCAGGAGTGCGCACCTGCGTGGTGACGGGTCTTACGGATGGTCAGGCGTACACGTTCACCGTTGCCGCCTCAAATGCCGTCGGTGCCGGTGAGGCATCCGTTCCAACAGATCCGGTGATCCCGCATCCTCCGATGCCACCTGGTAGTCCGACCGGAGTCGTCGGCGCCCCACGTGATGGTGGGGTCTCAGTGTCGTGGCAGGCACCGCAAGACGACGGCGGATCAGCGATTTCCGGTTCCACGGTCACTTCGAACCCCGATGGCCGTACC
>CAYQFM010000220.1:0-3412 GCA_964416735.1 uncultured Iamiaceae bacterium
ACCACCCCTTGCCCATGGTCAGATCCACCTCTGCCAACTCATGGGAATCACCGACGTCTGCAAATGCCACGACAACCAGCGAGTTGAAACCGACCCTCAGCCTGGGTCGCCGCCTCCAGCGATCATCACGATCTACTACGAAACTGGCTGTTGCAAACAGCCTACCAAGTTCGACAAGAGTTTCCTCGGAGGGATCCAGCGTGTCTATCCAGACCATCCCCGTTCCCGTCTTGAGCACTTCCGGGATGTCATCGAGGCTCAGGCTCGAGTTCGTCTCGGTGGTGTAGTGGGTGGCCTTGATCATTACGCGATTCCTACCACGACAATCGCCATGATGAGTGACAGCGCGCCCACAAGGTCCATGGACGAGGTGAGCAGCGGTATTCCGTGAGTGTCGGGATCGAGCCCGAGGCGGTAGGTGGCAATGGCGCTGTAGTACGCGATACCAAGGGCAGCAAGGGTCGCCGCCATTCCCCCTATCAACGCTGCCCCCACCATCTTCGCCACTCCGGGGCTTGCGTAGCCGAACAGCAATGAGGCGACTTCTGCCGACACAGCCACGAGGGTGAACACCGGAATGGCCAACATCATGATGACGTCGAAATCGTCGCGGGCAGGGCGTTGTGGGGTTGCCACCGGGTCGATGATGCCGAGGTGCAGTTTGGACGCCAAGCGACTCGACAAAATTCCACCCAACGCCCCCGTGTCCTCGAGAAACGGCGGCACCAATACCAACAGAGCCGGATACGCCAAGAAGGATTCGAGCTGATGTTCGATGGTCAAGCCGGCAACGATGTCGACCAATCCGGCAAGTAAGAGAATCGGGACAGATTCACGCACAATCCGCTTCACGAGTGGTAACCCCGACCGCCAACCCATGATCAGCGCCACGATTGCCACAATCGAGGTGACAATGGCAATGGCCATGCTTACGCCACCGATACCAACCAGAAATGTCGCCAGAAACAACGACGGGAGGGTAACCATGTCACCGGCTGCGGTGACCAGTGGAGCAGCCACGTTGTCGAGGTCCCATCCCCGGCGAACGGACATGTTGGCGACAACGAGGGTCAGGCCGAGCACCACCACCGAGGACAGGATTCCACCGATGATCGAAATGACCAGGAAATCGACCAGTGAGATCGTCTCCGAGACGCCGAATAGCCCTGCCACGGACTTGGCCAACACAGCGAGTGCCATGGATATGAACAGGGAGAGAATCACCGAGGCGATGATGTTCTGACCGGTGACAGTGTCTCGCCGCGATGAGAACCGGTAGGTACCCGTATGGATTGCGGTGCCCAAGCGACTACCCAGAGCACCAAAGATGTTGCCGCGCATCCCAATGGCCGCAGGCACCAGCACGAGGAGGCCCGGCATGTCCTCGAGCGTGTGTGTGATGGCGCCGAGGGTCAGCCCGGCAACGAGGTCACCGCCCGATGAGACCAAGAGGGCGGCAAGCGCCTGACGCATCCCCGAGGAGTCCGCCTGAGCGGCCGCCTTGACGCGCGTCGCGAAGCGATGAATAGGTCGCGGCGCCATGGGGACTCGGGGGCTCCGATCGGGTGTCGATCACACGTCGATGCTAGCCGGGTGCCTCCGAGCCGAAAGCTTCTGCGCCCCGAATGCAGCCCCAACAATCAGCATGATCACACCGAGGCCGAGGATGTGCTGATAGCGACTGAGTGAATTAACCGCGTTCACGCTGGTTGGCCAGACGAGAAGGCTGGCTGCAACGCACACCACGAGATAGGACGGCCTGCACTTCCCAATTCCCGCAGCCGCTAACAGTGCAAAGGCTGCCGGCAGATACCACGGCCAGAGCACCGGACCCAGGATGAAGAACGCTGCGAGCGCAAGCCCAACCGAGCGCACGAGCCCGATGCGCGGACTACGCAGGAGAATCAGGAGACCGAGCACCGCTGTCGCCAAGAGTCCTGCTACGCGAAACAGACCCATAACGGTCTCCGAATCGATATCGAGACCACCCAGATGCAAACCGTCACCGAACACGTAGCCCAACTTGGTGGTAACCGAGAACGTGGAGGTGACCTTGCCGGTGTTCTTGAGGTTCGTGATCCAACCTGAACCAATCCCGACCACGAGGCACAGAACAGCAATCAGGGCCATTCCGGCACCTGGAACCATCGCGGCATTGCGGACACGGCGCCAGAACGGGGTTTCGGTCGAGTTGTCCCAATTCCAACCCACGAAAGCGAGGCCCAGAACCGCCGGAAGCTTCACCGCCGTGGCCAGCGCCAATAGAACCACGCCCAACCACCGGCGGTCTCGGCGAACCGCTGCCAGGCCCAGTGCCATCAGCCCGATCATGAAAGCGTCATTATGCGCGCCACCAACCAGGTGGATGAGCACGAGGGGGTTCGCCACGCCGACAGCAATTGCGACAGCGGGCGACTTTCCATAGCTGCGCGCAATCAAACCCACACCCACGGCGGTCATCGCTACCCCGAGCAGAGCCCAAGCGCGGAAACCCCAGACGGCTGAGGCCGCATCATGCCCTGCGCCCTCCACGATCCACTCGCTCGCTTGAATGGCCACCGGACCGTACGGTGCGGGATTGGTGCGCCAGACCGGATCGGCCGCACTCATGGCTTCGCCGCGACCCAGATAGATGGGGCCGTGCGTCGTAGGATCCATCCCCCGACTGGCCAACTCACCTTGAGCTACGTAGCTGTAGACATCGCGGCTCAACAACGGCGGGCCGAGGAACATCGGTACACACCAGATGGCAAAGACCAGACCGACGAGCACGAGACGCCGGCGGTCGGTATCGACCCTGCGTTCGAGGCTGCCGATCAAGCGCACCCATCCGAAACCCATGAGTAGTACGCCCAAGACAAAGACCGAGCCGGAAAAGATCGACGAACCCGGGTGGGGAACGCCAGGGAGTGTGAGGCGCCACGACGATGCCGTATACGGAAAGACCGGCGCGGTAGCGGCAATCAGGGTTCCACCCACCAAGCCCGACAGTGCGGCAACGATCAAGGCGAGAGGAACCCCCTGGCCGCTCCGACCATCGACTATTTGAGGCGTAGGCGCGGCTTCTCGACGGTCGAAGACCGCAGTTGAAACGCTCCGCTCGCTGACCGTCACCGCCAAGAGGGCCTCACATACACGTCATGAGGTTATCCGGTAGTCATCGACAAACACGGATTCTTCGTAATCTGATTGTAATTATCCTGGGAACCCACACAAGATGCATTCCCTGTCCCGCATAGTTGCCAATCGATCATGACAATTGATCGCCACCCACCGCCTCTCGTCGCACACACAATCAAACTGGTCACCCTCCATGATACTTGTGGAGGATCTCTGAGACTCTCGATTGTTTCCATCATTTTCCATTGACCCTGTCACAGTGCTTCTATATACTCGAACACATGTTCGGTAG
>CAYQFM010000221.1:0-3343 GCA_964416735.1 uncultured Iamiaceae bacterium
ACTTGGGCAGGTTTGGCTCGCGGTCTTGCGGCAATGGTGGCGTTTGTGGCTCGAACTCCAATCAAGATCGTTCTGGTCGACTCCAGTCGCAAGCGGAGCTATGGGCGGACCCGGCTTGCCATGCGGGTAGCGGTTGTCGAAATTGTGGTTCTGGCGGCGTTGGTCGTTACGGCGTTTGCTACTGCGGAGTCAGCTTTCTGGTGGCCGCTTGCAATCGCTACGCCGATGCTCGGAGTTGAACTGTGGTACAGCATGCACAGCCGCAGTCGGCGCTTAGCACCTGAGATGGCCGGAACAATTGGCATCGGTTCTGTTGCGGCAGCGATCATTCTCGCTGGTGGCGGTTCCGTGGCTTTTGCGCTGGGCGCATGGCTGGTCGTCATTGCCCGTGCTGCTGCTTCTGTACCGTTCTCACGCTTACAGATCCGTCGCCTCAAGGGCCACAACGATGACACCTTGCCCAACGACGCGTCGCAGTTCCTGGCGGTGACAGCTTCACTTGTTGGCTGGCAGGTCGGTTGGCTTCCGGCGAGTGCTGCTTTTGCTGTCGGAATACTCGGTCTCATCCAGTTCGTGATGGTGAGAAAGACGCCGCCCAAAGCGGCAATTCTCGGAGTTCAACAGATGGTGGTCGGGCTGGGGGTCGCGATTGCAACCGCCGTCGGAATGGTTCACCTGACTTAGGGCCGTCCCGATTCAGACGATGGAGCCGGAATTTGGATTGGTAACTACCGGTTGGAAAAACAGGGCTCTCAACGACAAGCAGCGATTTCAACAACAAGTTGTTGAGCGACAGATTGAGTTCACAGGAAGAGAGAAGGCAATGAGCAACATCAACAGCACACAGACGCTGGGAGCAATCGTTACCGAGTTTCCCGCACTTGCTCGAGACTTGGAGCGCTACGGGTTGGACTACTGCTGCCACGGTCAGCGCACCTTGTCGGACGCATGTGCCGAGAAGGGGCTGGACGCAGACGAGGTTGCCAGGGCGCTCAACAGTCTCGATGGTGGAACCGCTCAGGCGTGGACCGGCCTGTCGTTCGGCGACCTCTCCAGTCATGTCGAGGCCGTTCACCACGTGTACCTGTGGGACGAGATGCCACGCCTTGCGGCCCTTGCGGCCAAGGTGGCCGAGGTCCACGGTCCGAACCATCCGGAGCTTGCTCAGGTGCGTGACATCTTCTTTGAGGTCAAGGCCGCGCTCGAACCGCACCTGACCCTCGAAGAACAGGTCATCTTTCCGATGATCCGTGGCGTGAGTGGCGGGCATGGGACCACCGAAGCGAACCTCGAAGACCTCGATGCACGGATCGAGAAGCTCAAGGCAGAGCACGTCGAGTTGGGGGACCAACTCGACAAGTTGCAGGAGATCACAAACGGCTACCAGGTCCCGCCGGACGGTTGCGCCAGCTATCAGGCGCTCTACATGGGCCTCAAGCAACTCGAGGACGACACGCACCTGCATATCCACAAGGAGAACAACGTGATGTTCCCCGCCGTGCTCGCCATCAAGGCCGGCGCCGTGTGAGCGAGGCTGCAGACGTTGACGGAGATTGGCCTGTAGGTCGATGTTGGGCGGAGTGGTGACCGCGTCTGACGCGCATCCACCTCATAACGATCGGAAACCTTCGACCGAACGAACACTGTGCTGACGGTCTTGCCCAACGCAACCTTCTCAGGTGGCGATGAGTCGTAAGATGTCGCTCCCAGAATCATTTCGAGTTGAGGTTGGAAATTGCCATTCATTCCACGCAGTCATTTCATCGCCACCAATCCAGGGAGAGTGCTGCAACTGCATCCGCTCCTTAGGGCGATTTCGAGCGGGGAGCGTTCTATCGAGATTTTCGAGAGGCTTGTCAAAGTCTGGGGGAATCCATGGTCAGCGGATGCCCATTATCTTCGCCAACTCTCTCTTGAGATTGACGCGTCGTCAGGCGGAGTTCTGGAGTGTGGATCCGGGCTTACCTCGGTTGTTGCGTATGCCGTGTGTCGTCCAAGCGGAAGGGAACTTCTCTGTTTGGAACACGACCCAGACTGGTTTGTGCTCAACAGGGTCGATGCCTGCCTTGCCGGGTATCCAAGAACTCCAATCGTCCGTGCACCCATGAAGGTCTATGACACTTTCCACTGGTTTACGCTTCCCACAGACGATCTTCTGCCGCGAACAATTGGTGTCGTTGCTTGTGATGGCCCGCCGGGGTCGACGAAAGGTGGTCGGTACGGTGTGGTTCCAGTACTTGGTAATCGACTCGCGGGGAGTCTCATTCTTGTCGATGATGCGGACCGCAAAGGCGAAACAGCGGCCATTGAGCGATGGATCCTAGAGGTTCCAGGCACAACCGTTGAGTGGACCCCGGCATCGGACGGGTCAAAAGCGTTTGCGGCGGTCCGGCTAGGAGATGGCGCCGCACCAAGCTGAGGAGCACTTCTTGCGAACGGTGCTGCCGAGCGTGAAGAGGACATGTCTATTGGCTTGTTTCGGTAGGCCTTGAACGATGTCTTCATCCGTAGCATGGGGAATAATTGATTCGCACAACCGGCAGACCACTATTGGGGGGTTGCGTCAAGGCCTCGGATGGCAGCGTCGATCACATGGGGCGAGGGGCTGGCGAGGGCAATGCTGAGTTGAGCGTGGAGCTCGTCGGTTGTGGTTGCTCGGGTGGCTGTGACTCCCATGCCCCGCGCCAAAACGGCGAAGTCGAGGGGTGGGGTTGAGATGTCGGTCATCGACCGTGCAATTGGGCCGGAGGTGTTGTTGGTGGCGCGGTCAAGCTCCATGCCCAAGATGGCGTAGGAGCCGTTGTTGAGGATCACCGTCGTGACATCGAGGTTCTCACGAGCTTGGGTCCACAGAGCCTGAAGGGTGTACATGGCGCTGCCGTCGGCCTGCAGGTTCAGTACCCTTCGATCCGGGCAAGCGACGGCCGCACCTGTGGCAAGAGGCATTCCCATACCGATGGCGCCGCCTGTGAGTGTCAACCAGTCGTGCGGCGGGCAACCGGCGGTGGCTGCATCGAGGAAGATGCCTGACGTCTGAGCCTCATCGACAACAATCGCATCGGGTGGCAGCAGAGCTCCGATGACATCGGCAAATGACTCGGCCGTGAGAGGTCCAGATTTGGGAATCGGACGTAACGCTTCTTGGGCCACAACCATGTCCGTTGGAATGCCGACGGCATCGGCTATCTGGGTGAGCGAAGCACCGAAGCCGATTTCGCTGCCCGCAAGCCTTAGAACCTTGCAGCCGTCAGGCACGAGATCGCTTGGCATGCCGAGGTACGCAAAGAAGGACGCAGGGGACTGTGCGCCAACGAGTATCAGATGGTCGATACCAGCCAGTTGG
>CAYQFM010000222.1:0-3298 GCA_964416735.1 uncultured Iamiaceae bacterium
GATAGGTGCCAACGGAGCAGGCAAGACGACCTTGTTTGATGTGGTCTCTGGCGTCAGGCGTCCAAACGAAGGCGTCGTACGGCTGTACGGCAGTGATGTCACTTCGTGGTCGCCCCAAAGACGGGCCAGACGCGGGCTGACGAGGACATTCCAGCGGCCGCAGGTGTTTGGATGGCTCACCGTGGAAGAGAACGTGCTTGTTGCGACAGAGTGGCGTGGGGGCGGAGGCGGTGTGGCGGGTGACCTCGTTCGTCTACCTACTCGTTCGCGTCTCGAACGCAAGAGACGAAATCACATCGGAGAGGTCCTGAAACGCTGTGGGTTGGAGGGCGACCGAGATACTCAGGCCTCGACGCTTCCCATGGGAATGATCAGGATGGTCGAGTTGGCGCGAGCTCTCGTGGATGAACCCCGGCTGTTGCTTCTTGATGAGCCGACCTCGGGTCTTGATGTGGGTGAGTCGGACCGACTGGCGGCGGTTGTCGAGAAAGTTCGGTCTGAGTCCGGATGTGCGGTCCTGCTCGTCGAGCACGACATCGCATTTGTGATGCGTCACTGCGAACGGGTTCTGGTGTTGGATTTGGGCCGTTGCATTGCCGAGGGCACTCCGGATCAGGTGAGCCGTGATCCGGTGGTCAGGACCGCCTACCTTGGTGTGGGTCCGACGGGGGTTGTTCAAAACTGACGTGATAGGGGGATGGACATGAATTGGGGGCAGGGGTTCAAGAGGCAGGGGTTCAAAAGGCAGAGGTTCAAGAGGACAGGAATTGCCGTTTCTGTTGCGGCCCTGCTTGTCGTGGGCGCTGCGTGTTCGGAAACCGACAAAGACGAAGGTTCTACGAAGTCCACGGAGGCGAAGTCCGGCCAGACCACCAGGACCACCCGAGGGGTTACCGACGACACCATCAAAGTGGGCGGCACCGTGTTCAGCCTGTTCTTCGGGGATGCTGGAACCGGAGTGGAAGCCCGTATCAAAGAAGCAAATGATGCTGGTGGTGTGCACGGTCGCAAGATCGAGTTCGTGGGTGCCGAGGACAATGGTGAACAGGCGGACGCAAGTCTTGAAATCACCAAGCGTCTCGTGGAGCAGGAGCAGGTGTTTGCTCTCTTGCCGGTCATGTCCGCCACTTACGGCGGGGGTGATTACATCGTCGACAACAACGTTCCCACCTTCGGTTGGGGCGTGAATCCGGCTTTCTGTGGTGTGCAGGTGAGCTTCGGTGTCACCGGGTGCGTGACCGATCCGAACCTGAAAGTTGGTTCGAATGCTCTGGGCACCAGCCTCGTCGATCACTTCGATGGCAATTCCGACAAGACCGTCGCGTTCATAGCCGAGGACAACGATGCCGGTCGTGGTGGTCTACAACTGCTGACCGCATCCGTTGCTGACAAGGGATTCGAGGTCGTGGCTGAGGAAGCGTCGCTACCTGCTCCACCCGATCCGCTGGGAGACCCCAGCCCGTTCGTGTCCAAGTTGATGACCTCTGCATCCGGTGGTGCGCCTGACATCATCTATCTGCAATCGACACTGAACGCCAGCAAGATTGCGGCGGCGCTCCAGGCGGCCGGATACAAGGGCATGATCATCACGCCTCAGTACAGCCCGGTGCTGTTGGGGCAGCCGGGTTACGACGACATCTACATCAACACCCAGTTCTCCATGGATCCAGAGATCGAGGCGAACAAGAAGATGATGGAAGCTGTCGAGGCGGTGAAACCGGGCACCAAGATGAGTTTGAGCCTGTCGGCCGGATATTGGGCGGCGGACATGTTCATCGAGGCACTTGAGCAAACCGGCCAGGACCTGACCGTGGAGTCGTTCCTGGCAACGCTCAACGGTGGTGACTTCACTTACGAGGCACCCGGTGTGATCGGTAAGTCGACCTGGCCGGCGAACCACGACAAGTCGGTTCCGTGTTCGGCGATAACAAAGGTCGAGAACAAGCAATTCGTTCCGTTGCTCCCGCTGACCTGTGGAGAGAACATAGAAATCGGCTGACCCGGACCCGGACCCGGAGATGGCCCAGTTTCTGAGCCTTGTAATTGCGGGAGCCATCTCTGGCGGTCTCTACGCAATGGTTGCCGGAGGCCTGGTACTCACGTACCAGGCCTCCGGCATCTTCAATCTCGCCCACGGTGCGATCGCCTTTGTGGTGGCCCTGACTTTCTACGTGCTTCACCAGCCTGCAGCTTCGGGGGGAGTGGGCCTGGGTGTGATCCCGGCGGGTCTGATCGCGGTCTTGGTTGTGGCACCACTGATCGGCCTTCTTCTCGACGTGGCGGTCTTCAGGCGGCTGGCGAGGGCACCCGAGGCAGCAAAGCTCGTCGGCACGATCGGAGTATTGATCGCACTCCCGGCAGCAGCGATGCTGACCATCGATTCGATCAATGCCTTCACCGGTTCGAATCTCCCCAACGCTGCGGGCGATCAGGGTGTCGCTCCTCCCGGTTTCGGTCCCAGTCCAGCAAGGCACTGGTCGCTCACGACCGGGGTGACCATTACGAGCGATCAGGTGATGGTTGTCGTTGCGGCCGCCCTGTGTGCGCTCGGACTCTGGTTCTTACTGAGACGCACGAGGCTTGGCCTGGAGACCAGGGCAGGGGTGGACCGACCGGCGTTGGCGCTTCTGCGGGGTATCGACACAGACCGGTCGTCACGGCTCATCTGGGTCATCGCATCGGCGTTGGCGGGCCTCACGGGAATCCTGTTGGCTCCACTGTTCGACCTCAGCGCGCTCACGTTCAACATGATCGTGTTCATCTCGTTCACAGCGGCGGTCGCTGCCGGACTGAAATCGGTACCCCGCGCCTTTGTAGCCGGACTTGCACTCGGTGTGGTTCAGAACCTGGTAAACGGCTACGCCCCGAGGGCGCTGGCGGAGATCTCGGGGTTCCGTACAGCGGTTCCCTTCATCTTGTTGTTCGTGTTGATGTTCCTGATGAGAAACAAAGAACGCGCCGCCGGGACAATGTCCGAAGAGGTGCCGGCCATCGATCTGCGCGCCGGCCTGCCTCGCTGGCGTCGGTGGCTTCCCTGGGTGGTCGGCTCGATGCTGCTCGGTGCGTACACATTTCTCTTTGCCGACACGTACTGGCGCGGTGTGATCGTCCGGGGTCTGGTGTTGGGTCTTGTGTTCCTGTCGTTCGTGGTGGTGACCGGATTCGGGGGAATGATCAACCTCGCGCAGGCAACCTTCATTACCGCTGGGGGATTCACCGCCGGATGGTTGGTCAATCACCAGTGGCCCCAGACGATCCCGGTCATCATGGACAACGGCCGTCTCGAATTGTGGGTGGC
>CAYQFM010000223.1:0-3249 GCA_964416735.1 uncultured Iamiaceae bacterium
AGCCATTGAATATAAAAGATAAAAATGTCTTGTTTACAATAGAGTGGGAGTAGGCCTGTGAATCAACGGAGGCCCCATCCTCAATTCAGATCGTGGTCATATTCCGATCCGGCATTGGCTTCATTGCCGTCACCGTTGATTTGCCTCCCGCCCAGCACCTTCACGACTGGGCCGAAAAAACCCTGAGCCCTACCCAGGCTTCCAGTGGCCCCGACAACGGTCATGAGGAAAACCTCTGCCACTTCGACGATCTCACTCTCAACGAGTTCGCCCGAGCCTGGACTACCCAAAGTCAATCAATGCTCGTGCAGCATTAGGACCATTGTCCCATCGGAAGCGATGACGGTGGTGTCGCCATGGCGAGGGCCGCCGTACTCGGTGGGTTCAGTGGATGGTGGTGAGGATGCCAGCGAGTGCGGTGTTGGCGGCGATGATCGTGGTGATCGTCCAGATCATCTGGTTGCGTAGCGCGCGTTCGAGTTTCGCGTCTGCCTGAGCGAAGCGCGCGTCAACTTGAGCGAAGCCGGTGTCCATCCTGGCGTTCATTTCGGCGAGGCGCGCGTCGAAGTGATCTTTGGTGACTAGGTCGTGGTTGCGGGTGATCGATGACACGACAGTGGCAGCTTCTTGTTCGCCGATGGTTGCTGCCAACGAAGTGTACAACTGAAATCGGTCGAGTTTGGGCGTGGGTTCCATGGCTGGCTCTCGGGGCAGATGATGGTTCGGTTCTGGGTCGACCGTGCCGTTCCATCGGAACGGTGCAGCAGGCAAGCGGGTCGGCGAACGCTTCTGGAGGAGCACCATAGAAGCCGGGTGTGACGGCCATGATGGTTGTCTCTCTTCGGAGGGATGGAGGAGACTCCTGGTTGGTAGCCGAGGTTCGGGTCTGACCAAGGTGGTGGCTGACCCAGGTGTGTGGCTGAACGTAGAGGACTTGTTGGTGACGCGGTCAGGGGAGGCGCACGTCGACGAGGTCGTCGATGATCGTGAAATCGGCGAGGTCGTTGGTCAGGAGCGGAACCTGGTGGATGGTCGCGGTGGCGGCGATCGCCAGGTCGATATGGCGCCGTCGTGGGTTGCCACCCCGGTTCGTGACGGCGGCTGCGAGGCGTCCCCATTCCCGTGCGATCTCGGGGGTGATGGGGATCGGGTCGAAAGCGGCTTCGACGGCGGCGAGCCGTTGGAGGCGGCGGACGCGTTCGTCGTCGTCGGTTACGACGAGGACCCCGAAGTGTAGTTCGGTGATCGACGCGACGCTGATGGCGGCCTCGAAGCCGTGTGGGCCTTGTTGTGCGATGAGCACCGAGGTGTCAAGGAGCGCTCTCACGGGGCGAAGGGGTCGGTTAGGTTTCCGGAGAGTTTCTCAAGGTCGGTCGTCAACGTCTGGGGTGCCGGGCTGTGCCAGATGGCAGCGATGGTGGCTTCGTCGGCCCATCGGCGGGGCTTGGTTCCATGCAGTTCGGCGACGGGCCTTCCGGAAACGGTAATGGTGAAGGTCTCTCCGGCTTCGACACGCCGCAGGATCTTGGAGATGTCGTTGCGCATGGTCTTGAGCGGAATAGTTTCCATGGCCACACGGTAGCAAGATTGCTACGTGGTAGGGCGGTCAACGTCGTCGGCGAGGGGTCTTCGTCAGCGCAGCGGATCAGTGCGGTACGGCGATGATGATGCTCGTGAGAGCGGTGTTGGCAGCGATGATCGTGGCGACCATCCACACGGTCAGGTTGGGCAGCGATCGTTTGAGCTTGGCGTCGGCCTGCGCGAATCCTGTGTCGAGTTTTGTGTTCATCTCAGCCAAGCGGACGTCGAAGTGGTCTTTGGTGACGGAGTCGTCGTTGCGAGTGATCGATGACACGACAGCGGCTGCCCCTTGTTCGCCGAGGGTTGCTGCCAGTGAAGTGCACAACTGGAATGGGTCGAGTTTGGGCGTTGGGTCCATGGTGGTCTCCCGAACTGGTGCTGGTTGGGTTCCGGGTCGACCGTGGTGCTTGGGCACAAGGGGAACAGACAAAGCAGCCCAACAATCGCTTCGAAGGGGCATCGTAGAATGGCCATGGGATGCCGTGGCGGATACGCGCCGGATCAGCGGGGGGCTAGATTGGCGGGACAGGCAATCGGAAGGAGCAGCCGATGACCCAACAAGTTGAGCGCAACGAGATTGTTGACATGCTGCGGCGTGAAGCAAGCGCCTTCGGGTTGACGCTGGAGCGGTTCTACGACCTCGGGCAGTCCGGGGACCTCGATGAGCCACGCCTCCGGGATTTGTGGCTGATATGGGGGAACTTGTTGGTCGAAGCCGACTTGGGCCGGGCCGTCCCTGCGTGAGTAACGCGCTCGAGCGTGAGGCCAGCCGCTTCGCCGAAGAACTCGACGAACTCTTCATAGGCGTTTTTGATGTTGAAGGCGCCTTTGCGGTGGTCCGGACCCATGACGACGCGAGTCGTCGTATCGGCCTCGCGCCGTTCTCGGTCGACCAGGGCGGGTTCAGCAGGTTTGCGTTGCGGCGGAGCACAGACCCCGACGACCGGTTGTACTTGAACGTCGAGTTCAACGTGACGCTTGATGATACGGACGGACATCTGATGGTTCGTAGGTCCACGTTTGGATTGTGGGTGCGCCCGTTCGCGACGAAGAAGACGCCGATACCGATGTTTCGGATCGAGTACGACCGTGATCCCCAGGGTGACAAGCCAGCGGCACATGTATATATTCACGCGGACTCTGCCGAGTTCGGTTGGATCATCGGATCTGCGGGTCAGCCGCTCCGTCGGCACCAGGAAATCCATTTCCCGGTTGGCGGTCGCCGGTTCCGGCCAACGGTCGAGGATCTGTTGTTGTTCCTCGACCATGAGGAGCTGTTCACCGAGTGGCCGATTCCCGCATGGAGGTCGACCGTTAAGGCGTCTCAGACACGCTATGAACGTGCACAGGCACGCGCGACGGTGCGCCGATTCCCTGAGGAGGCAGCGCGGGAGTTGTCTGAACTCGGGTACGTCATCGGCGCGCCCCCGGAGTGAACAAGCTGCCCGGCGGGGCTGAGTGGGGGCCGGGGCTATGCCAGTGGCTCGATAGGGGCCGGGGTCGCAGTGCGAGTTCGAGTGTGGCTCCGCTCGGCACCGACTGTTCGATAGCGTTAGCGACCTGTCGACCGAAGTGGGCAGCTCTGATGCCGCGCGCGCGGTGGCGGTGGTCGAGTGAGGCATACCGGGTGCACCCGCGGATGCACTAGCCAGCGACCCACGGATACGT
>CAYQFM010000224.1:0-671 GCA_964416735.1 uncultured Iamiaceae bacterium
CAGCCTATCCCCCCAGGCTCAGCCTTCGCTAGACGGCCTTAGTAACACGGATACAGTAGAGAGGCCGACATCCGGAGGATCCTCTCTTTCCTCGAAGTATCCCGCCAGGAGCCGCCGGAACAAGCGCCAGCCGATTCGGACGTTGGTCCGTTTCAAGCCCTTTGGTCAGCAGCGAAGGGATTGGTCATGCTCTCCGAGGGCGGGAAAACGGCGCTGGACCCGACCTCGCTGCCGACCCCTGACAGCACGCCGGAAGGCGTTCTCCGCTCCGCCGCCACAATCCACGCCCGGGAGAAATGCCAATGGTTGTGGCACCAATCGAAAGCGGCGCTCAGGATGGTGGTGGCAAAGGCTTAGGAGCCAGCACCATGCTTGGCCTTACGATGCATCGGTCATTCACAGACAGAAAGATCAGTTCCCTTGCTTAATCCGATAGTACCGTGCTGACGCGTTGGTGGTGCTAATCTCTATAGAAGTTGCGCCAGCGGGGACTGACACATCGATCCAGTCCACGTCCGAAATGTTGTTCTTGTACTGAACCACGTTGGTCTTCCCTGGATCTGAAGTCCATGTAAGCTCGAGGTTTCCGTTCGAGAAAGAAGTCACAGCAATGCTCAAAGTCTGCGATACTTCAGTCACAACTACCTGAAAGCTGTTGGTCGCGCTCAACG
>CAYQFM010000224.1:771-3199 GCA_964416735.1 uncultured Iamiaceae bacterium
GCGGCACCCCGTTGTCGGTTACCCGGACGGTGATCGTGTTGGTGCTCGGGCCCTGGGCTTCGGTCGGCGTCCAGCGGAACGCACCGGTGGTCGGATCAAGGGAGGCGCCTTCGAGAGCTGTGCCCTCGATGGTGAAGGTCAGGGCATTGGTCGGAATGTCGCCATCGGTGGCGCTCAGACTCACGGTCAGCAGTGTCCCCTCCGCCACGGTCTGATCGGGCATCGCTGCCAAGGTAGGAGTCGCGTTGACCTCGGCCACGATGACCTCGAAGCTATTGGTCGCGCTCAACGGCGGCACCCCGTTGTCGGTTACCCGGACGGTGATCGTGTTGGTGCTCGGGCCCTGATCCTCCGCAGGCGTCCACCGAATCACCCCGTTGGTGTCAATCCCCGCTCCCGTCGGAGCCCCCACCAGATGGTAGGTCAGCAGGTTGGCCGGCAGATCCGGGTCGGTGGCCGTGTTCGTCACAACCAACGCCGTCGTCTCCAACACCACCCGGTTGGTCTGCACCGGCAACGTCGGCACCCGGTTCACGGCGTCGAACATTGCCGTCACTGCGCGATCACCTTGCATGACCAACTCGGCCGGGTTCGAGGTCCCGTTTAGGTTGCCACTCCAGCCGGTGAATTGCCATCCATCGCTCGCCGATGCGGTCAGCGTCACGACCGCGCCATCGGCGTACAGCAACTGGTCAGGCGAACGCTCCACAGTCCCCTCGCCACTCACGACAACCTCCAAGTCCCACGGCGGCAGCAAATGCGTCGAGCGCACCACCGCACCACCTTCCCCAACTGCCACCCAGGTTTCCCCATTGAACGCGATGTCGTACAACGTCGGAATGAGTCCCGTCAGCGCCTGGCCCCAACTTGTACCGTCTCGTGAGACCACGATGAAACCACTGTTCATGCCGGTGCCCGTTCCACCGACGCCGACCAACCGACCGTGGCCGTAGCCAAAGCCCGTCACCCCTGCGCTAACGCCCGACGCGCATGAGGTCCATGCGCCGCAATCTGGTGAACCCAAGATCAACCCGCCAGTGCCGCCTACCCACCAGCGACCACGGCCGTAGCCCGTCGCCGGCACAGTCGCACTCGTCCCCGCATCCTGCACCGTCCACGTCAGCCCATCCGTTGAACTAGCCACCAGTCCACCGGTGCCGCTCGCCACGAAATGGCCGCCCCCATACACGATATCCTGAAAGCTCTTCGTTGTCGCCACCTCCCGCTTCTTCCAGGACCCGAGTCCGTCGGGCGACGTGAGGATGGTTGCGTCCGTGCCCACCACCACAAAGCATCCGTTGCCATACGCCACATCTGTTAGGTGGGTTCCCACGCCCGACTCCATCTTCGTCCAACTCATGCCGTCGGTTGAGGTTAGCAATGTCCCATTGTGCCCCGCGACTACGAAGCGGTCTGCCGCGTGTTTCAGCCCCCACAGCGTGTTGGTCGTCGGTGATGTCCGCAGTGTCCAGACGGCACCGTCAGGCGACGTCAGAATCGTTCCCTGCCCATTGTTCCCCAGGCCACCGACCGCCACGAGTTTGTCCACCGCCCATTCCACGCCCCAAAGCGTGACACCCACGCACGACGCCACCGTCTCCCACACCATGTCCTGGTCAACCGTGACTGTGAAACTCATGTTGGCACTCAGCGAAGGCGAACCGTTGTCGGTGACCTTGACCGTGATCGTGTTCGTGCTCGGGCCCTGGGCCTCAGTCGGCGTCCAGAGGAATACGCCAGTGGCCGGATCCAGCGAAGCGCCTTCGGGAACCGGGTCCTCAAAGGCGAAGGTCAGCGTGTTGGCGGGAATGTCGGTATCGCTGGCGCTCAGGTTCACCGTCAGAAGCGACCCCTCGGCCACCGTTTGATCAAGCACCGCCGCCAGGGCCGGAGCCGCATTCACCTCTCCCACCACGATCGTGAAGTCCTTCGTGTCGCTCAGAGCCGGGCTGCCGTCGTCGGTGACCTTGATGGCGAAGGTGTAAGATCCCAATGCGTTGTCTTCTGCTGGTATGCCTCCGACCACACCTGTGGACTGATCCAGACTGAGGAACTGCGGCAGGGTGCCCGAAACGACCTCCCAGCTGTAGGGTCCGACTCCCCCAATCGCTTCGATAGTGAAAGCGTACTGCACGCCTTCCCATGCGCCGGGCAACGGGGATTCTGTGACAATCTGCGGCGCCTCAAGCTCGGCTGCGCGAATATCATCTACGGCGAGACGGTGGCGATGGACACGGACGCTCGTGAAACCAATGCTGGAACGCCACCCGTGCCAGTCGAACCCGCCGTCCTCAAGGGGACGAGTGTAGTCAAAGGTGTCCAGAGCGATTTCATTGCCAGCAGCATCACAAAAGACGATCTGGAAAGGCGCATCCAAGGGGTCAGGATTGCTTCCGTAATTGGGATACATCATGTCGAGGGCAAAGAG
>CAYQFM010000225.1:0-1314 GCA_964416735.1 uncultured Iamiaceae bacterium
TCGCGTTCCCGCCGCCCGACGTTCGCGCCTCGCTGCCCCGCTCCGCCTGAGGGGTCACCGACGATCGGCTGATGGTCGCCTCAGATCGCTTGTCTGTCAGCCCCGGTTAACCGCAGGTTCCGCCACTACCGCGTCCGGGTCCTGCTCCACGCCGGACGCCCCAACTGGGACATGCTCTCCACGATCACGCCCCGCTGAAATCCGAAGAGCCAGCAAACATCTATACGTTTACACGCCAGGCAACCGATGACCTTGAGTTCGGGCAGTGTCCGGATCCGGGCTCATCGATCGTGTTGAGAAGCTTATTCTCCTGATTTGGCTGGATCCGAATGAATCCCCATGCCCGCTCGGAGTCGGCGTAGCCGAGGAGAATATTTGTGCCTGCCACTCGATACCTCCATCGAAAAATCGGAAGCCCGTTGGAGGTGGTGGCATTCACTGTGCCCTTAACATCATCGGCCGCAGCGCTCATGTTTCGGTAGAGAGCAGTCGGGCCGCTCAGTCGGAGCGGACAGCCCCAGTCCACCGCATCGATCGCAACTCCATATCGATAGTCGTTCACCAGATCTGCGATTCCGCTATCGACTAGTTGCCTTCTGCTCTCGGTCTTTGAACCAGGTATGAACCCGTTCGTGCACGTCCCAACTCCATCCGTGTGACTCGACAGCTTCGTCGAGTCATTGATGATCCAGCCACACCGTTGCACCTTGCCCAGTGCGCGGACATACAAGTGCGCTCCCGGCTTGCCCGTCCTATTTGAGGGCGCTGATTGACCCGATATCCATCGAATATGATCGCCAGCGCGGAGCCCTCCGATCACGAATCCCCCTGGATTAAGCCGGACCGTCATCTCGGAGGTCACGGTGTATGTACCTGGGGTCACTGCACCAGCATTTGGAGGGGCCGCAACGAGGAGAGTTGTTAGCACCAACATTCCCGTTAGCACTCTCCGAAGGAGTCCACGCGAACTCCGGCTTCTCCAGCTAGGGCCCCCGCAACTCGATACGCTACTGGAAGTGCTCATGGGTTCAGATCGCTTTCATCGGATTCGATACAGTTGCCGAGACACGGAGGATCTATCTCGTCAGTCGGCTCCGTCGTGATCGATGTAGTGGTCGTGGGCGGCTCAGTCGTAATGGTCGTACTGGTTGTCGTCGCCGTAGGCGTACTTGTGAACGTGAAGGACGCCGCCCGCGAGGGAGAGGTCGATGGTGCGTGCAGGTGGAGCGTGTGCCACAGCTTGTATCGCCGCGCATCGCTGCCGTGCCAGCCGAACCACCAGTCGATCATGTCCGGCGTGACGCCGGGCATGTC
>CAYQFM010000225.1:1324-3143 GCA_964416735.1 uncultured Iamiaceae bacterium
GTCAGAAACGACGACGGTACCGAAAATGCCCCTGAAGCATCGGTGGATGAAACTATCTGGACGATTGGCGGAGCACTCCAGGTCTCTTCCACCGCACCCGACTGGATGCGCCGAAGTTCCACCTGAACGCTCGCGTAGCCGCGTAGGCTTGTAGCGCCTACCCATGTCGGCATTGGCGGACCCTCAATTCCCGGCGGGGCGTCACCCGTGCCCCAATACCAGGGTCCCAAAGCGTTCGAACCGACTACCACAACAGGCAGCTGTTCGATCGGGATCGTTGTCTTAGGCGCAGTAGTAGTGGTATTTCCCACACCGCCGCCGCCTATGGGGGAACAGCCCACCAAGACCAGTAACCATGCCGCCAGCGCACAGAAGGCCGATAGGCGGAGTCGAAAGCTTGGCACCAACTCTTTTTCCCCATTCTTCAGGTTCAGCACCCACGCTGCCCGATCCGCATATCCCACCACCGTCGGCGATGCTTGGCAATGGTGAGGGCTCCCCGGTGTGTGAACCGGTGGCTATGCGAGCTGGGGTTGGTTAATGGTTGCCCACTGCTCGGCGAACTCGGTGGGGGGACTGTGGCGTTTGCGTCGTAGCCGCGGTCGAGTTGCAGCACTCGATGTTGTCGAGCAGCCCGTTGGCCTTCACCGCTTCGAGTGTCTGGACCAACATGATCGAGTCGTTGCGGTTCGCTCCCGCAGTCACCCAACCGAGCGGAAGGCCGTTCGCGTCGACCGCGACAGACCCTTTCCACCCGAGTTACGCCCGGTCGGTGGAGTTCGGGCCGGTGTCCTCGCCGCCATAGGGGGCATGGTGGAGCGACCCGTCGAGAGCGACCTCGGAGAGATCGAGTCCGATGATCCGGTCGTAGCCGGCCCGTACTTCTGTTTCGAGCCGGTCGAACACGCCGGCGTCGATCCATTCGACACGTTCGTGCTCGCAACGTCGTGTCTGACACCTGATGATCGAGGGTCGCTTCGATGTCGACCCACGACGCCCAGGTCACCAACCGGATGAGGATCCCGTGGAAGCACAACCAGTCGGACACTCGTGGCCGGTGACACCCGAGCGGGTGCGATTCGGGCGGGATCGGGAGGAGCGGTTCGAAGCTCCGCCACAGGATGTCCACCATCTCGGGATCAAGCGCGCGCATGATGACAGGCACCTGCACCGTGTCGTCGCTGTCGGTAGCACCCGACATCAAATCGGGACAACCCGGCGAGCGGTGGATGGTTCCTTTCAACGCCTATCCGCGCAGAGCCCCAAGTTCCACGGAGTTCGGGAGATCTTCCACTTGTCCGTCGACGGGAACAGGCGGGCGCCATGGCGGCCTCGAACCATCCGCGGGGCCGATCAGCGCCCTCCGCCTGAAGACGTCGCCCGCACACCTTCGGAACCTCACAGGGTGGAAAGTCCGCTGAGATTCATTCACCGGAACATCGAGCCCGGACGCTCCGACTTCGCCGAAAGGGGTCTCGCTGCGAGCTACGACCGGACGTGACACCGCCGGCTTCGGCGCCGAGCGGGCAGTCGCTTCGACGTCGGGGCCGAGGAGTTCGGGCCCACCATTGCGGTCCCGACCCGCCGCCAGCACGACGCACCGCAACGCCTTCCCACTGATGCCAGCCCCTCCGGCGCCTGATAGTCCTTGGTCAGCGGTGGTGGCCTACCGACTTCGACCTTCTTCGCAGGACACTCGCACCTACCGGCAGACAGGTCACGAGCGGGGCACCGCCACCTCACCGTCCACGGCTACCGGGACGACCGCCCTCCAACGACCGGATCGTCGCGAGTTCTCCGGGGTCTGGCGTGGCACTGA
>CAYQFM010000226.1:0-2220 GCA_964416735.1 uncultured Iamiaceae bacterium
CCTTGTTTCTGTGTGCTCTTCGATGGCCGGTGGCCTCTTTGAGGCTTGAACACCGGTTTGGGGGCAGCTGGATTGAGCCCGTTTCAGGGTGGGGCAAAGAGTTTGGGAGGGTCAACGGGTCAGGTGATGAGCGCGATCTGTTTGTAGATGTTCTCGATGTCAGTGGCGGTGGGCCATCCTTCGATGATCCGGATGATCTGTCGACGTGCCCGGGTGATGATCCGGGCTGGTGTGTGCCATAGCTTCCAACGCAACGTCTTCGGTTCGGCTTTCGCAAGGTTGCCATCACAACAAAGGTGTTGGAACCATCTGACGAGCGTGTCAGCGAAACACACGAGATCAAGCCAGGTCTGGTTGGCTTCGAAACTACTGAAGGGGAACCGTTGGGCTCCGGAGTCTTTGAGTCGACGGATGTTGTCCTCGACATGAGCGTGGGCTCGCATGTGGACATCGAGTTCTGCCGGGTCGCCTTCTGCGTCGGTGTAGTGACCCCAATATAGGTATTCCAGTGATGGGAACAATGAGTGTTGGGCTCCGGGGTGACGTCTCTCGCGGCGCACGATCAGGCGGGTTCCAGATGGCCAAGCGGTCATGTCTGCGTGTTCGGTGACATCGATGACCTCAGCACGAGGGTCGACTGCTCCGGTCTGGGTGAGTGCCGGTGTCCAGAGTTGCGAGTCATGCGCGACATGGCTGATCGCAGCGTAAACCTTGGCGTTGGAACGGGCAACGACTGAGAACCCGATGTTGCGTTCCCGGCACCGCCAAACGAAATTGGTGCATCCGGCTGAATCGGTACGCACCCACACGGAGCGTTTGACCAGCGCGGGATCGTCTCCTTTTCGGTGACCGAGCGCTATGTCGGCGGGGAGCCCCGCGATCGCCTGGTCCAACACGGCTTCGTGATCACCGATCGTGTTCGAGCCAGCGTTACCCGCCCAGTTCCACCCCCAGAACCTCACCGGTTGCGTCTGCTGTGCAATAGATCGGATGGAACCCATAACCGCGCTTGAAATGCGCTGCGGCGTGTTCTTTGTTCTCCGAATGGATCTCGTGTAACGACGCGTCGATATCCAAAATCACAGGATCTGACCCTGTTGTCGCACCAGCACGTGACCACACCTCAGAACGAACCTGTGCCATTGCTTCCCACAGGCCAGCCCTCGTCGGAGCGTCGATCCCGGTGAGAGTCCGATACAACGTCGTGTCCGACCCAACCGAGCCGAACAACGCTCCCTGGCCCCGCAGATACTCGATGTCGGAGCATGCTTCGCCGCCACCCGCGAGCATCAACATCCCATGAACCAGCACCTTGCCACGATCATGAACCGGGAGACGCTCACCCGCTACCGGGATCCGTTCCGAGAGCGATTTACCAACACCCAACCGGTCAGCAAAGCATCCAAGAGCATGCAACCCGACATGAGCCACAACCCCAGAACCCGAAGGTTCCACCACAACCCGAACAGTGCTGTTAATGCGCTCGTCAAGTTTGTGAGACAGGTTTCTCATAGTTTTGTTTACGCTGCAACTGTTTCGTTGCGGTTGGTTTGATAGTTGGCTAGGGCTGTCGCGGGTGGTAGTCCTCCTGCTCGTCGGTTGGGTCGCTGGCGGTTGTACCAGGTCTCGATGTATTCCATGACCGAGGTCCGGGCGGCGAGCCTGGTCAGGTAGCTGTGATGGTGGTAGAGCTCTGTTTTGAGGTGCGAGAAAAAGTTTTCAGCGACTGCGTTGTCCCGGCATTAACAGGCACACCCCGACCTTTCCCATGGATTGGGTGACCCCGTTAGCTCGGCACCAGTCCTGAAACTCAGCCGAGGTGTATTGGGTGCCCCTGTCGGAATGAAACACCACACCGCTGTGATGCAGGTAGCCGTGGTCTCGGGCCATAGCGAGAGCATCGATACAGAGCCGAGCTTTCATGTGATCAGCCATGGACCAGCCGATAATCATCCCGGTACACAAATCGATCACCGTCGCTAAGAACAGCCAACCCTGCCTGGTACGTAGATAGGTGATATCGCCACAGAGCCGTGTCCCCGGGACACTCGATGTGAAATCGCGTTTCCCGTCATCGTCGAGCATGTGATTGTCGATATGGGCTGTCCTGGCGTCTGGGTCCGCCACGGTGGTCTTACGCCACGCCTAGGTTCTGATCGCCCGCAGCCCCTCTGCCCGCATGATCAAGCCGACTGTCGAGACCGACACCTTGATCCCGTC
>CAYQFM010000226.1:2230-3142 GCA_964416735.1 uncultured Iamiaceae bacterium
CAGAGTCAACTGATCACGCCCAGCTTTGCCTCCCGCCGCCGAATAGCGACTCTTGATCGCTTCAACCAGCATGTCGTGACGAACCGCCCGAGGTCCCGGGTCTTTCGGGTTCCGCCACCGGTAAAACGACGCCCGCGATACCTTCAACTTCTCACACAGCCACACGATCGAGTGGTTCGCCTTCTCTGCCTCGATCAACTCGTAGAGATCCTCTACCGTTGCTTCGCCGCAAAGAAGGCGCTGACTTTTCCCAAGAACTCGATCTCGGCTTTCAGCTTCGCAACCTCAGCCAACGTCGCCTGGTGCTCCTCCCACGGCACCGCTTCACGTTCAGGGCCACAGAACCGTTCCGGGTTCTCCGCCTTGTGTTTACGCACCCAATTCCCCAGAGTTCCCTCGTTCACCCCGATGTCCACACACACCTGTGCCACCGGCCGGCCAGAGGAAACAACAAGCTCCACCGCGTCATCACGGAACTCCCGGCTGTACTTCTTACGCTCAGTCATATCAGAGAAAGGCTCCTAACAACCTGTCTCACAAAACCATACGGCCGCATAACGTTCACCTCTGAAGTGCCCTCCGCGAACTGAGATCTGAAGATTTCGACACCCTCAGAATCCCAGCAACGGCGGGCATTTCCGCGGATACCCACCCGCCCTACCTCAAACCCGATGAACTATCGGGGCTAGGGGGCGATGTTTTCGAAGGTGACCGTGACCATCCAGTTGGCGGCGTCTACTCGTGTCGTTGTCAATCGTGGTGCCGACAATTTCTGTGCCGACAGGCATAGGTGCAGTCTTGGACCACGGCTCTTTGCCGATGTCCTCGTAGCGATCCAGTCTGCTGGGATGACCGTCGCAGTGACATGGGCGCTAGACGCATGGGAAGTATCACCGGGCTTGGAAGTCGTCC
>CAYQFM010000227.1:0-3140 GCA_964416735.1 uncultured Iamiaceae bacterium
CGAACATCGCGAATCGACAATGAATGCCTTGGTGTTACTGACCCAGGCTCCTAGGCATTCACCGTGTGAAAAACCGCGACGCGGACTCGACGAGAACTCGAAACGCGCGAACGCGTGTTTCCCAGAACACCGGCCTTTGCTTGGACGCGTTCTGCCGACCTGGTGCCGATCGTCGCCGACACGACCTGCCCGACCGCCTCGGAGACAAGCGTCGACATCAGGTCGGCGTGCGTCAGCACATAACTGTTCGGATTCGAGGTGAGTGTCATCGCTAGCCAGTCCGCCAACACCGACGCCCACCATGCCGGGATTGTTGTCCCTGTGGCCCCCAGGAGCCCCCAGAACGTCGGATGTGCCCGTGAACGTGCCGAAGCCCCACCGATGCTTGCGGCGGGGGCCTCAGGGCTGATCGTGGGTGTCGGTTGTTCACTGCCGCCCCGGGCTTCATCTGGGTTACCTTCGAAGACCGGCCACGTAATCGGGCGGCTCGCAGGCGGAGTTCAGGGTAGGAGAATAAACCCGGGAGTGTGTGTCGGGCGCACGGCTTGGAAGTGGCGGTGATCGACCGTGGCGACCTCGGTGCCGGCGCGCAGTTCGGCGATTGCGACGAGTGAAGCGTCGGTGCCGCCCAGGTGAAGATTGGCGTAGGTCGTGACCAGTTCACGAATCCGAACCCAATCGTGTACGTCGAGGTTCTCGACGTGGAGGTCCCCGTCAATGATCGACGTGTAAAGCGCAGCTTCAGCATCGGGTCCGATTTCCCGGTCCAACAAGTACGCGGCCTCAGTGATCACCAACGCGGTGGTAACTAGTTGTCCGGTCTGGTCGACAACCAGATCCGCGCATTCACGGTGAACCCGGTCAGAGCCGTCCGCGGCAGCAACGAGAACTCCAGCGTCGATGATCAGCACGTGATCAGTCGCGTCCGAAACCCTCGGCGAGCAGCTCCCCGACCTGATGAGAAATCCCAGCTTTCGACGAACCGACCGCAACGAACGCCGGACGGTGATACCCCTCACGTTTCTCGTCGCGCTCAGCTACCAAAGTGGCAGCGAAGTTGGCGATGACTTCGTCAATGGTGACCCCTCGTCGGGCCGCCTCGGCTTGAAGCTTCGCCAATGCGCCATCAGGTAGGTCAATCGTCACCGACATGACCACCAGTGTAGAACCCGACGGCGACACTCGACGGTGTGAATCACGAAACGAAAACCCATCAATCCCAACCCGCATAACTATTGGACCACCAACAGGGGTCCCCTCAGTAGTTCCAGGTGTCGGTGGTTTCGCCGTAGTAGCCAACTACGTCGATGATGATGTCAGCTTGGGCGCGTGCGTAGATCTTGATGCGCCCATCCGCGGACAGCGCTGCCAGACCCAACATGCTGTCGGCATTGGTGAAAACGAGGGTGGCCGCGGACTGTGAAGTGCCGCACGTAGGCGAGGAGTTGTCCACGCGCCGTCGTGGCCTGAGATAACGGACGACAGACGAAGCACGGGAGCGAGAATGTCTCGGCCAAGGCGAGCACCATGCTCACCATCAGAAACCCTTGTGCGGTTCGCACGAACTCGATGACCTGAACCACTCACCACCACGAAATACTCCCACCAAGACCGGCGGAGAATCCGACCAGGACCCTGCGGGCAGTGTCGCCGTCACAACGCGGCTTTCGAGCATCCTACACTTAAGCCACTTGGATTTCGGTTGCAACGCTGGGAGGCTTCATGAACACCGCTCTCGTCGACGACGTCAAGAGGCTCCGTTCCGAACTCGCAGGCGATGAGCCCGAGATCGAGGTGACGTTGCGTCTCCCTCGCGAGAGCGCCAAGAAGGTCCTTGCCCTGCTCGACGCTGAGCAATCCGTCGGCGCCGTGGTGATTCCGGCCAAGCAGGAGTTCACCACCACCGAAGCCGCCGCGATCCTCGACATGTCGCGCCCGTCACTGATGAAGCTGATCCACGCCGGACGCATTGGGTTCCGCAAGGTCGGCCGTCACCACCGCGTGCCCGCGACCGCCATCCAGTCGTTCCGCGACCACCAGCGCGAGGAGGGCGCGGCGACCATCACGGCGTTGGGCGAACTCGCTAATCGGGTCGGTCAACTCGATTGAGCCTGTCGGTCGCGTTGGCTGACGCCAACGTCCTGATCCCCCGGACATTGCGCGACTACATCGTGTACGCGGCCAAGGCAGGCGCCTTGCAGTTGCATTGGAGCCAACCGATCCTCGACGAGATGTCGCGCAACCTGGTCGCCAAGTTCGGCTTCACGCCAGACGACGCAGCCGAACTTGAACTGCGTCTCACCGAGTACCTCCCACGAGCGCTGATCGAGGTTCGCCGTCGCGACACCCAAGTCGTCGCCAAGGTCGAGATGGACGCCAAGGACCGACATGTCGTGGCCGCCGCGTTGTCGGCGAAGGCCACGATCCTGGTTACCAACAACACCCGCCACTTCCCGGCCGACTGGCTGACCGAGCACCGGATCGAACTTCTTACGCCCGGCGAGATACTCACGCGGTTCGCCGCCGAGCAGGTCGAGGCGTTGATGACCGCGCATCACCTCACTGTGGCGAACTCGCCCAAGAGCCAAGACGCGGTACTCGCCACGCTGAGGTCGCAGATCGGCGACGTCGCAGCGGACGCCGTTCGTCGCGCCGTCCTCTAGATGACAAAATCCAAGGGATCAGTGGTCGTAGGCGGTGAGGGAACATTGGACCGGCTGTTTGGTGTGGTGGTTGTGCCAAATTGCGGCACCGAGGGCGAGAAGCCTCTGTAGGACGCGGTTGAGTGCGCCTTGGGGTGAGTGGCCGCAGTGCCGTTCGAGATTCAGTTTGTGTTTCAGGGTCTGGTTGATCGACTCGATGATCTGGCGGATCGACCTGGCCACCCCAAACCCCGACTATCAACCAAAGTCTGAGCAGTCCCTGGTGCCCGGCACCTTCGGAGGCTGTCTTGTTGACCCCTGTGATGCACCACAACCCGCTCGGATCGATTGCGTTACGGGTCCTGCGACCACAAACAACCGCGACCGCCCCGATCACCACCGGACCACCGCACCCATGATGATCAAGACAACACCCAAGATCACTAGGAGCTTGGGTCAGTAAGCATTGGCCGCGAGTCGAGAAATGCGTGGACGCGT
>CAYQFM010000228.1:0-3131 GCA_964416735.1 uncultured Iamiaceae bacterium
CGAACGTCATGAGCATCCCGACCGGATCAGGATTCGTGTTCACCTACGGGCCCAGGTCATTCTCGCATCACCAAACTGAGGCGCTACGCCTGGGTCTGAGGGTGCAGATAGTCCGCGACCTCGATCTTGGTTGGGACATCGACACACCGTCCGACCTCAGTCCGCCCGAGGGAGTGGAGATCCCGGAGTCGGTCTCCCAAATACTGCGATCCGTCACCTCATTGTCCAGTACGCCCAATCACCGGTCTGCCATCGTCGGTTCCGATGCTCTACGTTGACCCGAAGTGGAGCCATCACCGCCCTTCTCCAACTCGACCAGCGTCAACCCGATAAGTGTCGATCTGCCCACACCGTCGTGTGTATTGGCCATTGGCGCACACCCCGATGACATCGAACTCCAATGCGGTGCCACCCTCGCCAAGTGGGCGGCTGGCGGAACCATTGTCCACCACCTGATACTCACCGACGGGTCGAAGGGCACGTGGGACCCCGACGCCGACACAGTGGCACTGGTCGCAACCCGACAACAGGAGCAGCGTCGATCGGCCCGCACCCTCGGCGCCTCCGGAGAAGTGGTCATGCTCGGTGTGACCGACGGCGATCTTCAATCGGGCTTGGAACTGCGGGATCGGGTTGCACTCTGGATCAGGCGCCTGCGGCCCGACGTGGTGTTGGGACACGATCCGTGGAAGCGCTACCGCCTGCATCCCGATCACAGACACGCCGGGTGGCTGACGGTGGATGGGTTGGTCGTGGCACGCGACCCCCACTTCTTGAAGGATCACGGGATTGCGCATCACAGACCATCTGCACTGCTGTTGTTCGAAGCCGACGAACCCAACCATGCCGAAGATGTGAGCGGATTTGCCGAAGTGAAGATCGCCGCCCTGCTGGAGCACCGCAGTCAACTCGAATCCACAATGGCAATCCGTCCAGACGATGACGGCACAGACCTCGGGGAGTTCAAATCCCGCATCCACGATGAACTCATGGGCGGTGGATTCACCGCCGGGGTCGCTGAGGCCGAACTCTTCCGACTCCTCGCCCAGATATGACCTGAAAATGCATCTCAACTGCTCGTTGTAACCCGACTCCGCACGAAGACGACAACGCGTGCGACACTTGTGGACCAGATCCTGGCAGCTTCACCAGAACTGACCTTGGGTCCACGATTCCATCAATTCAGGAGACAAGTGATGCAACGGTTGAGCGGCCATGACGCCGGATATCTCTACATGGAGACCTCCACCGCCTTGATGCATTCGGCCGGACTGATAATCATCAATCCGGCTGACGCTCCCGACGGGTTCAGTTTTGAGAAGTTGCGCTCCGCGTACGAGAAGCGACTCGACTCATCTCCCGCCTTCCGCCACCGGCTGGTGAACGTCCCCTTGGGCTTGCACCATCCCGTCTGGGTCGACGACCCCGACTTCGATCTGGACTGGCACCTCCGTCACGTTGCGGTTCCCAGTCCGGGAGGTCCAGCCGAACTCGACGAATTGGTTGCCGAGTTGCTGACCATCCCCTTGGATCGCACCCGCGCTCTGTGGGAGACATGGCTCATCGAAGGTCTTGAAGGTGGGCGATTCGCACTACTGAACAAGGTCCACCACGTCGCGAT
This sequence comes from uncultured Iamiaceae bacterium, assembly GCA_964416735.1. Taxonomy (GTDB): domain Bacteria; phylum Actinomycetota; class Acidimicrobiia; order Acidimicrobiales; family Acidimicrobilacustridaceae; genus CAYQFM01. Next base: position 1,622 of record CAYQFM010000228.1, read on the forward strand.
GTCCGACACCGCAGGTGAGAGCCTACTCACGGCAATCTTCGACGACTCGCCCAACCCGCAGCCCAGAAACGACACGGTCCAGCACTGGAAGCCGATCCCCATTCCGGGTCAACCCGAGATGCTGGGTAACGCACTGGTGTCACTGGTCCGCCACCCCACGGATGCCCTCGACACCGTGCGTCGGGCAGTCGGATCAGCGGTAAAGACCGCTCGCGGGAACGGCAAGGGAGACGAGTCACTCTCGCGTACACCGGTGAGCGCTCCCTTGACCTCATTCAATGCACCGCTCACCCATCGCCGAGCATTCACCAGAGCCTCGGTGAGCTTCGAGACAGTCAAAGCGGTCAAGAACGCAATGGCGGTCACGGTCAACGATGTGATCCTGACCGTATGCGCTGGGGCACTACGCCATTACCTCGACGCACACGGCGAGCGACCAAAGGGATCGCTGGTGGCGATGGTGCCGGTTGCTCAACGGGCCGACGAAGGTACCGGTGACCACAATGATGAATTGACATCCGTACTCATTCGTCTTGCCACCGACCTGGACGACCCAGTCGAGCGGCTCTACGCCATTCATGCGGCAATGCGCTCAGCCACATCACGCCAGCCATTGGTCGATGCCGAGTCACTTCAGGATTGGACCCGTTACGCCGCGCCTGTCGTTGCGGGTCGCGCCGCCCGCCTCTACTCCCGCATGCATCAAACCGAAAACGAAGTCCCCACGTTCAACGTACCCGTGTCGAACATCCCGGGCCCGCCATTCCCGCTCTACGTAGCCGGCGCCCGTGTGGAATGCGCGTTTCCGATCGGGTCGATCTTCGATGGCGGTGGTCTGAACATCTCGGTGCTCAGTTACCTGAACAACCTCGACTTCAGTTTTGTGACCTGCCCGGACCTTGTGGCCGATCCATCGCTGCTGAAAGAAGGAATCAACTCGGCGTTGAGCGAACTCGCCGCTGGGGTAAACGTCAAGACGAGAACTGCTACCGGTACAGGAAAGAAGACGGTCGGCACGGCTTCCAAAAGGGCTGGAACCAAGAAAACCGCGACAAAGAAAGCTTCCACCAAGAAGGCTGTGACCAAGAAGGCTGTGACCAAGAAAGCTTCCACCAAGAAGGCTGTGACCAAGAAGGCGGCAGTCAAGAGGTCCACCTGACCGGCACCGGTGAGATCGTTTCATCTACCGCCGTCCGGGCCGCCAAGCGACATTCACGTCACTGGAAAACGTGAGTGCCGTTGGCGCTACCGGACAGTCAGCAGTAACAGCATCCGACAAGGTCGTATGTTAGGCATACATATCATGAATCGTCAACATGCATTACAGCCAGCCGCTGCGATCAACACCACCAAGAACGCCGGCCCACCCGAGTTGGCTACGCAACCTACGCTTCTGATCGGTACAACACGTTGATCGGTACGATCACGAATCAGCGGTAGCGGATTCATCAAACCATGAGCGGTGTTCAACCATGATCTGCGGGCAACCATGAGCGGTGTTCGACTCGAG
>CAYQFM010000229.1:0-3097 GCA_964416735.1 uncultured Iamiaceae bacterium
ACCCTGGACCTGATGTGCGGCACGGGCTACACCGGTGGGCTCTACGACTTCAGCTTCGAGAACTTGTGCTTCCAGGCGTTCAGCGGGAAATGGATTGGAGCCTTCAGCCTGGACGCTCGAGACGACAACCCGATGGGGTTCGGTCCGCTCCCGAACACGCTCCTTTACGCCGACGTGTTCAACCGCCTGAGCGCCACGGTAAACCTGCTGACACGGGCGCGGCTCGACCTGCCGATTGTATTCCATTGGAGGGAGCACCACTACGAGAACCATCGCGACTACCCTCCGACCTACAACAACTACGAGTGCGACACTGAAACTGACGGGCTCATCGCGTGGATTGACGACGCGCCGAACATCGGGAAGGGAGCCGAGGTGGCGGGGTCTCCAACTGCATGGTCAGACGACGCCACGATTCAGGCTCAGGCCAGTTACTCTATGGGGACCTGCCCCTATGGCATCGAGGCAGACCACTACGAGATCGAATACTACGCCAAAATCGACGGGGACTTCTACCTCGCCGTGCCGGATACTCTCCTGGCACACGTCAACGCGGGCGGGGTCGGGTTCGTAGCAAAGAAGACGATCGACTACCACAACTGGGAGCGAGCAGCCACTACACCCGGGAGCGGCGAATACTGCGGAACGGTTGCGGACGCGCTTTCTGACGGGGACGGCAACATCATGGTCTGGAACGATGCCGCGGCGGCGCAGGCCGTGACGTGCGAAATGGTCTCGTCCGGCACGCTGGTCCCGGTTGAGCCAGGGGACGGCGACCTCTATATGGGCGTTCAATACTACTCCGGGTCCTACCACATCTGCGCCAACGCGATCGCCGCCGAGACAACCATGGAATTGCTGACCGACCGATGCGCGTTCATCGAGGTCGGCCTCGTGGACTTGTGACGTTCAGCATTACAGCCTGGCGCCCAGTTCGCCGAGGCCCATCCCTGCCCCGGATGGCGCTGAACGCCGGCCAGGCGGCAGCCAGAGTCGTGCGCGCTGCTGTCACAAAACGACAGGTTGCCGTCAGCCAGGAGCAGCTCGATGAGAGGCTGACCATCTGCAGGGCCTGCCCAAGCGGCAGATACGATGGCGGGCGCTGCCTCGACCACCGCTGCGGATGCTTCATCGGTCTGAAGGCCAGACTCGCAACCGAACGCTGTCCGAACCGCCACTGGCCAGCCATTTGACTCTAGCCCATTGCTGGAACGGAACGGCCATGCGAAAGCTATACCTACTCGCCACAATCCTGGCTCTTGTGCTGGGGCTCTCTCTGCACGCGGCACAGCTCACCGTCAACATCGGCACCACGGCGAACGATGGAACAGGGGATACGCTGCGGAGCGCGTTCGGGAAGGTCAACACGAACTTCGCCGAGCTGTATTCGATATCGGTCACGAACGCACTTGCCGCTGCGACCATCGTCGTGGACGGTACCTACGGAAGCGACACCACCGGGACCAGGGGCCGAACGGACAAACCGTTCGCCACCTGGGATGTTGCCATGACTAACGCGCAGGCGGGGGACTTCATCTTCATCCGCCCAGGGACATACACCACCGCCGGCATCTACTACAAAAACTCTGCTTGGCACGGCACCAAGATCCCGACGGGTGTTACCATCCTCGGGTCTGGACCCGGAAACACCACGCTGCGACTTCTCCAGACCTACACCAACACACTGCACATCGTGTTAGGATCCGATTACGACGGGGTCTCCTCAAACATCTACGTCGGGAACCTGACGCTGGACGGCGGTGCGACAAACCTCTGGTATGCTGATTATGGCAAGGTCAACGGCCTGAGCCTGCCGGGGTCTGACATCACGGTCGAGAACGTCAACATCGAGAATTACCGTGGGGCGACGAACGGGACCGTGGCCCTGGAGTCGTTCGGCATCTACGTAGGAAAGGGCTCTCGAATCAACGTGCGGAACTGCAGACTGCATACCCGCGTGACCGGGTTCGATAACTCCAACAATACGGGGATCATCGTGGCTACTGGGGTGGACGTAACCATCCGCGACTGTTACGTGCGATCGTGGGGAATCGGCTACGGCATGTCCGGATACAACCGCAACGTGGCCTTCATCAACTGCACCGGGGTGGATGTCACCAAGGGCTGGAACTGCGATACAGACATGTACGACTGGGGATGCAGGATAGAGGGAGCGTTCGTGACCGCAACCGCGGGAGCTTCGCAGGGCGTGCATTGGGAGGCAACCGCATCCACCAACCTGGTCATCATGGACAGCTACTTCGACAACGTGGTGTGCGGGTTCTGGCTGACGAACGACACCGACGGATACTTCCAGAACGTCCGCATCGTAAACAACTTCGTATCTGGCGACACTGCGTACCGAATCAGTTATGCGACAAACGTGATGATCTCTGCGAATCGGTTCGAGACCGGCCTCGGCGTGACGAACGACGTCTCCACGTTGTGGGGTGGGGGGAACCGGCACACGGCTGCAATTCGGAACTACGGGCCGTGGGCATATGAGGTCGGGAGCCTGACCGAGCCGAGCATTACCTTGCTCGACGACCAGGACAGCGGCATCTCATGGTATATCGAAGAGTATCCGAAAAGGATGTTCGTCGGGTTCGACGACCAGCCCGCTGCAGCGATTCAGGAGACTGGGATCCTTGTCCAGAGCACGAACTACTTCGGGTTCTGGTCTGATGCGGCGCGGACGAACCGCGACGTCTGGATTGAGCGGAACGCAGCCGGGGTTCTCTCCGTGGCCCAGTTCACGAACGACGCCGGGTCCGGTTCGCTCATGGCAAGCAACCTGACCTTGAGCGGATCCGCGACGTTCTCCGGTCTCGGCTCCGGGACTCCAACGGATAGCACGAACCCGGTTGTCTGGAAACAGTTCACCATCGACGGAACGAATCTCTACTTACCCCTCTACCAATGACGACGACCATGAAACTGAAAGCTAAGACCCTGACAATCCTTGCCGCCGTGGCGCTCGCGGTCACGGGCGCAATCATCTCCTCGCTCGGACAGCAGTGGACCATCTCGGTGGTCAAGACAGTGACGACCAACACCGTGCCCGAGCAACTGACCACGACCGAATACTGGGGGCATA
>CAYQFM010000230.1:0-245 GCA_964416735.1 uncultured Iamiaceae bacterium
GGCGACGTCTATGACGGCCAAGGGATGCTCCTGGGTTGGTGTCGATGAGGAATTACTTCTACAAGCCTGCCATGTCGATGTTGTGGCGGCTACCGTCAGGGTGTGGTCGAAACCAATTCGTTGGCCGAGGTACTTCGAGAGGCGGCCGATGCGGTCGTGGCTGCGCTGGGTGACACCGAGGACTGGGGCCCTAGCGGAAGGCGTGAGGGGCAGTTCGCCAGTGATCTGGTGGCCGATGCAGCGGC
>CAYQFM010000230.1:255-3070 GCA_964416735.1 uncultured Iamiaceae bacterium
GCCGGTGTCGGTGTGTTGAGCGAAGAGTCCGGACGCCACCGGCCAGAGATGCCTGTCACCGTTGTGCTCGACCCTCTCGATGGATCCACCAACGCCTCACGGGGTATTCCCTGGTATGCGACCAGCCTCTGTGCCGTCGACAGCGATGGACCTTGCGCATCGCTGGTGGTCAATCTGGTCACCGGCGACCGCTTTGCCGCCGAACGGGGCCGCGGCGCAACGCTCAATGGCAAACCAATCCGCCCGAGCGGTGCAACCCACCTGAATCACTCACTGATCGGCCTGTCCGGTTATCCGCCCAGATATATGGGGTGGCGCCAGTATCGATCGCTTGGTGCGGTGGCACTGGATCTGTGTGCTGTCGGCGCGGGCATTCTTGATGGGTTCATGGATTGCAGCTTCGATGCGCATGGATCATGGGATTACATGGCGGGGCTGTTGGTCTGCACCGAGGCCGGTGCGTACGTTGCCGATGCTTCCGGCCGAGAGCTCGTGGCGCTGGACCATTCCGCAAGGCTGACACCGATTGCGGGGGCTACTCCCCAGTTGCTCGAAGAGGTGCTTGCGGCTCGGGCCTCATTTGATCCCGAGTGGTAGCCCAACGAACGGTGGTACTCCGGCGAACGGGTGCGGGCCATGCTTCACGGGCCGAGTACTCTTGCGGTCTTCAGGGCGCGTAGCTCAGTTGGCTAGAGCGCTGCCCTTACAAGGCAGATGTCGGGGGTTCGAGTCCCTCCGCGCCCACCACATGTGTCTTGCGGGAACACGCGACATCGCTGGTCTCGGTCGCTGAGGAGCCGCAGGTTGTCGTGGAGGAACGCCCGCCCACCGACGTTCTGCTCATCGTGCTCACGCAGGCGGTGCTTGATGTCTGCGAGCCCGGTTCGGATGCGGTCCTGGTGCCGCTTGAGCGTTGACAGGTCAATGGCGTCGGCGAAGTGCGCCGCGAGTAGTTTGTCGCTCTCGGCTTCCAGGCGCGCCTGGTTCGCCGTGAGGTCGACGAACTCCTGATCGCGTCCAGCGCTGCGCTCGTCTCGGGAGTCTTGTCGGTGGTCGCCGATACGATGGCCGCAAGGGAAGTACCCCAGCTCGGCGGTGCTCCGGACCACCGAGGGAGGGACATGCCCAGCGTCACGAACCGGACATCGAGCCTGAACGCGGCCAAGGCAGCGAAGAACGACGAGTTCTACACTCAGTGGGCTGACATCGAGCGTGAGGTCGACGCATACCTGGAGTTCGACCCCGATGTGTTCCGGGGCAAGATCGTCCTGCTGCCGTGTGATGACCCTGAGTGGAGCAACTTTGCGAAGTACTTTGCTCTGCACTTCGCCGATCTTGGCCTGAAGAAGCTGATCTCGACATCCTACGCCCCTGACAGCAACCCGTCACTCTTCTCCTACGAGCCGACACTCTTCGAGCTGGGCGACCCGAAGTTCGACTCGACCAAGACACGTACCAATGGCAAGAAGTTCACTCTTGAAACGCAAGACATCAACGATGACGGCGTCATAAACATCGATGACCTGCAGTGGGAGTACCTGAGTGGCGATGGAGACTTCCGAAGTGCCGAGGTGACCGCTCTGCGTGATGAGGCAGACATTGTTATCACCAACCCACCGTTCAGTCTCTTCCGGGCGTTCGTCGGTTGGCTCGTGGAAGGAGGGAAGACCTTCTCCGTGATCGGGAACAGCAACGCCACGACCTATGTTGAGATTTTCCCCCTGATCCAGCAGAACGAGCTCTGGAAGGGTGCCACGGCAAACAGCACCGACATGGTCTTCGGTGTGCCGAAGGGGGCGCCCATCAAGGAAGCTGACCGGCTGAAAGCCGAGCGGCTCGGTTACCCGTCCACAGAGGATTACGACTTCACGCGGCTCGGGAACGCATGCTGGTTCACGAACATCGACCATGGCCGCCGCCACGAGCCCCTGCAACTGATGACGATGAACGACAACATCAGATTCTCCAAACACAAGGACGTACGCGGCGTCGGGTACCAGCGCTACTACAACTTCCCCGAGGCCATCGAGGTTCCCTGGGTTGACGCGATCCCCAGCGACTTCGACGACATCATGGGTGTCCCAATCACCTTCCTGGACAAGTACAACCCCGACCAGTTCGAGATTCTTGCGCATGGCGACGACATGGAGGCACTGCGGCTGATCGGCGTCCAGACCTTGGGCGCCGAATTCGTGAAGACCTACTACGAGCAAGGTGGCACCGGCGGCAACAGCGCCGGACACCGGCGCCTCGGGCTGACTCAGCCGACCTACCACACCGCGTACTATCGCATCCTCATCCGGCGGAAGGACGCGTCGTGAAGTCCGAGTTGAAGCATTACACCGTCGAGGAAGTCCTCAAGGGATTTGTCTACAACGAGTTGGAAGGCAAGGGACTGTTCGGGTTGGACGGCAGGCTCGTCATCCAGCCCGAGTACCAGCGCAACTACATCTACAACGACGGCAAGCGTGACGTCGCGGTCATCGACTCGCTGCTCAAGAAGTACCCGCTCGGACTGATCTACTTCAACGTGGAAGGTTCGACGCTTGAGGTGCTCGACGGTCAGCAGCGCATCACGAGCGTCGGCCGCTTCGTCACCGGGAAGTTCGTGATCAAGGTGGACGGGCGAGAGCAGACCTTCTCTTCACTGGCCAAGGATCAACAGCGCACAATCCTGGAAACTCCGCTCGACATCTACGAGTGCGAGGGCACCGAGGACGAGATCAAGGCGTGGTTCCAGACGATCAATATCGCTGGCGTCCCGCTCAACCGGCAGGAGCTGCTCAACGCGATCTACTCCGGCCCCTTCATCACC
>CAYQFM010000231.1:0-3051 GCA_964416735.1 uncultured Iamiaceae bacterium
CCGTTCCACCAACGTCGAGCCGCTCATCACCGCCGAGGCGGTGGCGCAGATGTCCGATCTTGCATCCGAGGTCCACGTCGATACAGCCGTGCTCGCATATATAACGTCGATCTCTGAGCAGACCAGGAGCCACCCACAGGTGAAACTGGGCGTCAGCACCCGCGGGTGTCTTGCTATGACCCGCGCGGTCAAGGTCTGGGCGGTGTCGCGTGGACGCAACCACGTGATTCCAGACGACGTGAAGTTGCTCGCTCATCCGGTTCTTGCTCACAGGGTGCTGCTCACTCCTGATGCCGAGTTCAGTGGAGCCACATCGGCACAGATCCTCGAACAGATCCTCACCGGTGTAAATGCCCCCAGCGAGCGTGGTGGCGGAATCGGTGTCGTGAGTTCCTCGGCTGCTGGTGCACCGGCTGCTGCAGCGCATACGCCAGCCGCACCGGTAGTTGCAGCGGGAGCCCCAGGTGCGTCTGGTGGAGGATACCGACCGGCCGCGCCAGGTGGTGCCCCTGAGCGCCCACCAGGCCAGTAACGTCTCGAGATTCCGACGGTGAGAGTTCCATCAATTCCTGTACCAAAAAAGCTGAAGGCCGTCGCGTCCTGGCTGAGCGATGTCGTGACTCCGGTCGGCAAGGTCGTAGCCGCACTGGCGGTTATCGGCTGGGTCGGCGCGTGGCGATCCGGATGGGTCGAGTTGGCGCTGTTTGCATCGGTGTTGACGATGACCACGATCATCTCCGTGCTGTGGACACTGGGTCGTCCACGCTTGGCAATCGACCTGATCATCCATCCCAAACGTGTGGTGGTCGGCGAAAAGGCCACGGCGGAGGTGACCGTCACTAACGTGGCATCTCGCCGTCAACGTCCGCTTCGCCTGGAGGTGACCGTCGGATCAGCGGTGGCGGGCGTCGGTCTACCCTCGATGGCTTCAGGCGCAACCGAAAAGGAACTGTTGATCATTCCAACGGCCAGGCGTGCCGTGATTCCCGTGGGTCCGGTTACATCGGTGCGAGGTGATCCGCTTGGCACTATGCGCCGCGAAATTGCATGGAGTGGCACCTATACCGTGGGCGTGGAAGAACTGTTCGTCCATGCGCGCACGGTCATGGTGGGATCCCTCACTGCGGGTCGTCAGCGAGACATGGAAGGCGAAACGTCCAATGAACGTACGCCGAGTGGCATTGCGTTCCACACGCTGCGTGAGTATGTGGCAGGAGACGACCGTCGCCATATCCACTGGCGCACCACCGCTCGCCAACCCGATGGCAAGTTGATGGTTCGTGAGTTCGTCGATATCCGCAAGACGAGTCTTGCGATGCTGTTATCCCTGCGCGCCGAAGACTATTCATCCGAGGAAGAATTCGAGCTGGTGGTTTCGGCGCTGGCGTCGATTGGGAATCGAACGATCATGGACGGCGAAGAGCTCGGGCTCATAGCGGGGTTGCGACACCTCGAAACCGAAGATGTGAATCGACTTGGTGACGCAATAGCGCGCATCGAACTCAACAGTGATCTGGCGTCGCCCGCAGCCATCACACGGTTTGCCAGCACTACAGCGGCCAGTGCCAGCGTGATCGTGTTGGCGGCGGGGAGCGGCATCGAGCGGGGCGAACTGCGTGCCGCCGCTGACCTGCTTGGATCAAACGTTCACACGGTTATCGTGCGAGCGGTCCTGGGGGCTGAACCCAGCTATCAAGTGGCCCGTGGCGCAACCATCATGGAGATTGGAGCGCTGGAGGACCTGCCGCGCCTCATCTGGACGGGGGTTGCAGCGTGACCGCCGTTGATACTCCTTTGGAGACCGAACCGTCCACCGGCCATGTCGACAAGCCGGCTGCGGGTCGTTTCTCGATGACGCGTTCATGCAGGTCGTGGGTGCCTGAGCCGGACAAGAGGCGAACGATGCTCGTGGACGCCGGGGCGTCTGGCGCACTTGGCCTGCTCGTGGTCAATGCATTCGACCCCGCGTTCGGGGCGGGGCTGTGGCTCAGCGTCGGAGCCGTAGGGATTTTTGCCGGAATCCTTGTCGCCTATCTGACGGTTCAGTTGCGGCCATTGCGATCCAATCCGATCTTTGCTGTTGTCGTGACAGTCGCCGGACTGTTCCTTTTGGGAGCCCGCGCGGTACCTGACACGGCGATCATCGGGTTCCTTCCCGGTGTCGGAACCCCCAGCGCGTTGTTCGATGGAATGACGCACGGCTGGGCTCGTCTGCTCACGACCATTCCGCCGGTTGGAACGATCGACAATCTGGCGGCAATCGTCTATCTGGGAGGGTTTGTTGCGGCAGGCGGCGCCATGCAACTCGCGAGGCGCACAAGAAGCTCGTGGTTACCCGTTGTTCCTGCACTGGTGGTTGCGGTTGCCGCCATACTCGTGGGCACCGCCACGCCGGCATCGCTGTGGGCACAAGGTGTCGGAGTCGCCCTGGTGGTCCTGCTGTGGGGTTCAACTCGAGGGGCGAGGGTTCGTCCGCGGGTTCATGTCGTGGGCTCCAGCGCTTGGACCAGGCGCTTGACAGCCTTCGTGTTCGTGGGGTTGATTCTTGTATCCGGCGCAGGTCTGTTCCAGGTTCAGAATGTCGCGGGTCCCACCGAACGTTTCGTTCTTCGTAGGCACACAGAACCGCCTTTTGATCCGAACAACTATCCGAGTCCGTTGTCTAGCTATCGCGACTGGAGAACCAGGGCCAAAGGGGATGACACCAAAGACCAGGTCGTCTTGAGCGTAAGTGGTCTCCCGGAAGGTGTGCCGGTGCGAATCGCGACAATGGACACCTACGACGGGATCGTCTGGCGTGTGGGTGGTGGTAGCAATCAGGACGATGATGATGCTGGCAGTGTGAATGACTCGTCACGATTTGTGAGGGTCGGCAGCGATCTGAACGCGGGCTCGACACCCGGGGCGGTTCGTTCGAACGGGCCGAGTACCTCTGTCGGGGTGACGATAACGGTTGAGAATTACAACTCGGTGTGGGTGCCCACGTTGAGCAACGTGAGCAGTGTGGAATTTTCCGGCGAACGTGCCAACGAGTTGGCGCGAGCCTTGAGA
>CAYQFM010000232.1:0-2386 GCA_964416735.1 uncultured Iamiaceae bacterium
CGATTCCGACGGCCTGCAAATCCTTGACCAGCACGATTGCATTTGAGGTGACCCTCGCCACCACGCGCCAGGCCATTTCAATGTCCTGCCACTGGTCTTCGGTCGGGGCAACCGCCGTGGCGACCTCCCATTTCGAGCGGTCGACCGTCACCAAATCCGGTGTCTGCACCAGGTAACCACCGTCGATCGGGCGGAGAGAGAGGCCAGCAGGCCCCGGAGGTTGCGCTTCGATCACCCGGAGATTGCGCTTCTCGAGCAGACGCAACAAGGCGTCCTCCTCGAAACCCGGTGCAATCAGAACCTCGACGAACACCTCGGTCAGAGACTCCGCCATTGCAGCGGTCACCGGTCGGGTGACCGCCACGATTCCGCCAAATGCCGATACGGGATCACACTCGTGTGCCCGACGGTACGCGGTGGTGATGTCGTCAGCCACAGCAACACCACACGGGTTCGCATGCTTGATCACCACTGCCGCCGGTGCGTCGCCCAACGAGTGCGCAAGATGCCACGCAGCTTCGGTGTCATAGACGTTCAGGTACGACATCTCACGCCCGCCATGCTGAATCGCACTCTCCCACCATCCGGACTCGCCGACCTTCACATAGCGAGCACCGACCTGATGGGGGTTCTCTCCATAGCGCAGAACCGCAGAGCGTTCGAGCTTGATATCGATCTCCAGTGGCAGGTCATCGCCCACAGAGCCCTCGACGTCACCCTCTGCACGGTCACGGTTGGCAAGCCACCGGGCCACTTCGACGTCGTAGGCCGCTGTCTTGGTGAATGCCTGGGTGGCAAGACGGCGGCGAGTCCCATCACTGAGCTTCCCACTGCGACGCAATTCGTCGACGATGGCGCCGTACTCGCCCGGGTCGGTGACCACACCAACGAACGCATGGTTCTTCGCGGCCGCTCGCACCATCGCAGGTCCACCAATGTCGATCAGTTCTATCGACGGATCCGACGAGAACGGATAGAGATTCGCCACCACGAGATCGACCGCCTCTATGCCGTATTCGGCCATATCGGCCTCATGCTCAGCGTTCCCCCGCTCCGCAAGAATTCCACCGTGAATCTTGGGATGCAGCGTCACGACCCGGTGACCGAGAATCGCAGGAACACCGGTCACATCCGCGACATCGGTAACCGGAACATCCGCTTCAGCAATGGCCTTCGCAGTACCACCCGACGAGATGAGATCCCATCCGAGTGAATGGAGTTCACGGGCGAATTCGACCACGCCCGTCTTGTCATAAACCGACAGTAGAGCTCTCACTGGACCGAGCCCCTTTCGAGTATGTCCTTGATTGTCTGCACGTATATCGTGCGTTCCACTTCTTTGATGCGTTCATGCAACGACCCAACCGTGTCACCTTCGAGTACCCCAACGGCACACTGAGCGAGGATCGGGCCGTCGTCCACTTCGAGGGTTGCAACATGCACGGTGCAGCCGGTCACCTTCACGCCTGCTTCGAGCGCATCCGCAACCGCATGCCACCCCTTGAAGGCGGGCAGCAGAGCCGGATGCGTGTTCAGGATCCGACCATCGAACGCCTTGAACATCGGCGCCGAGAAGATGGTGCCGAATCCTGCCATCACGACGAGTTCGACACCATGATCAGTCAAAGTTGTCGCCACACGATTGCTGTACTCGTCACGGTCAAAATCCGATCCGAAGTTGGACCGTTCGACGACCGTGCAGGGAACACCGTGGCGTTCGGCAATTCCGATCGCTCCACACTGCCGGTCCACCACCACAATGTCGACCGGGATTCCCTCATCGAGAATCGCGTCCAGAATCGTCCCGCTCCCCGACGCCAACACGGCAACACGCATTATGTGAACGTTACCTGTACGCGCGGCCACGACGCCGCGTATCAGCCGTCAGGACCAGCCGTGCTCGCGGACGACCTCGACCATGAGCTCACCGGCTTCGGTCGGGTTCGCACCGACACGTGCCCCGGCAGCCTCGAGGGCTTCCATTTTCGCCTTGGCGGTCCCCTTCCCACCCGAGACGATGGCACCAGCATGGCCCATCTTCTTTCCGGCTGGCGCGGTGACACCTGCGATGTACGAAACGACCGGCTTGGACATGGAGTTCTTGATGAACTCGGCAGCCTCTTCCTCGGCAGAACCGCCGATCTCGCCGATCATCATCACGGCCTTGGTCTCGGGATCGGCTTCGAAACGTTCGAGGCAGTCGATGAACGATGTTCCCGGGACGGGATCTCCGCCTATGCCGACGCAGGTCGTGACACCGATGTCCTGAAGCTTCAGCTCGTAGAGAGCCTGGTAGGTGAGCGTGCCGGAGCGGCTCACGATGCCCACCGGGCCACCCGGCTTGGCTATGTGGCCAGCGGTGATGCCGATGTTGCACTTGCCGGGG
>CAYQFM010000232.1:2396-3045 GCA_964416735.1 uncultured Iamiaceae bacterium
GCTGATGATGCCCGGGCAGTTTGGCCCAAGAAGCGACACGTTGGGGAAGTCACGCTTCAGCTTGTTGAAGAACCAAGCTTCGTCCTGAGCGGGGACACCCTCGGTGATGGCGACGATGAACTCGACGCCACCCTCGGCTGCCTCCATGACCGCGTTCTTCACGCCTGGGGCCGGAATGAAGATGCACGACGCATTGGCACCGGTGGCCTCGACGGCCTCAGCCACGTTTGCGTAGATGGGGATTCCATCCACGTCGGTCCCGGCCTTCTTCGGGTTCGTGCCAGCCACGACCTGGGTGCCGTAATCACGATTGAGAAGCCCGTAGTAACGGCCTTGGCTACCGGTGAGACCCTGGTAGACCACCTTGGTGTTCTCCTCGACGAAGATGCTCACGTGGGGGTTCCTCCTGCGAGGGTGACCGCCCTGCGGGCGGCATCGAGCATGGTCGGTTGCATCTGCAACCTGTCGGACAGGTGTGGCTCGAGAATGGCGCGGCCCTCTTCGGCGTTCGTCCCGTCAAGGCGGATGACGATCGGAGCGTCGATCTGCACTCGACCGAGTGCCTCGACAATGCCGTTCGCAACCTCTTCTCCGCGGGTGATGCCGCCGAAGATGTTGATGAAGATCGACTTCACCCGCTCGTCGGAGT
>CAYQFM010000233.1:0-3039 GCA_964416735.1 uncultured Iamiaceae bacterium
TGACCGCCGACTCGCCCACGGCCACACGCCAGAACGTCGTTGCTCAGCAGTCCCCGAGTGTTCGACCCGTTCGGCAACCCGCTCGGCACAAGCGACATCCCCGACAACTCCGCCGGGGCACTCGACTACGGATGGCACGGCCAACAACAACGCCCCCTCGAACACCAGGCAGGCCTGCTGTCCGTCATCGAAATGGGAGCCCGCCAATACTCGCCACTACTCGGAAGATTCCTCGAAATCGACCCCATAGAAGGCGGCACAACCAACGACTACACCTACGTCGACGACCCCACCAACCAAACCGACCTCAACGGGAACATTTGCTGGGGATGGAAGTGTATTGGCCGTAAGGTCTATAGGTCCGTACGAAAGTCAGCGAAATTTGCACGAAGGTCAGCTAGGTTTGTGAGCCGTCATTGGCGGACTGCAACTTATGCCATAGCTATCGGCACCTGCATAGCGGCATCATTCGGAGCCTGTGCCGGAGCAGTCGCTGCAGGATTTGCGGCTCGAAGTGCAATGACTTTTAGGGCTCTCCTGACGGTGATGTGGGTCATGCTGCGGCGTGGTTGGGCGGGTGTTCGTGTGGCAGCTTGAGGTCGATGGGGCCGGCGCCGAGCATGACGAGGGCGAGGGCGGCGTCGGCTGAGTGGAAGCCGTAGGCGCGTCGCACGATGAGGCGGACCTTGGTGTTGAGGCCTTCGACGCGGCCGTTGGTGATGCCGTGCTCGACGGCGTTGAGGATCAGGTCTCGGCGTTGACGCATCGTGCGCGCGCACTTCACGAACGGTGCCAGCCGGGAGCGTTGTGCTCGAGCGCACCATCGGTCCAAGAGCACGGCGGCTTCATCGCGGGTGAGGTCCCCGGCGAAGATCGCCCGGAACTGCTCTTTCATCTCATAGGCCCGCCAGATCCCGCCCCGGTTGCGTCGGATGCGGGCGAGCTGGTTTGCCTGGCGGTCGCTGAGGTCTTCGGGGTTCTTCAACAGCGCCCATCTGGTGCCCTTGAAGTCCTTCGCCCACCGGTCATCTGGGAGCCGGCGAAGTTGTTGCCACAGATCCCGGCGGACCTCGTCGAGAGCGTCGCCGACGAGTTTCACGACGTGGAAGACATCCGCGCACACGATCGCCTGGGGGGGCATGTCCCTCGGCTTGGACGGACTTCAGGTAGGCGGGACCCAAGTCGAGCGACACCGCTTCGATCGCAGCGCTGCGTTGGGATCCAAGCTCAGCGAAGAACTGATCGAGGGTCTTGGCGTCGCGTCCCTCCGCTCCCCAGATGACGCAGCCCCGGTCGTGGTCGACGACCAGGGTCAGGTATTTGTGGTGCTTGCGCCAGGAGATCTCGTCGACACCGATGCGGAACAGCCCGTCGAGACGACCGGGATCGAGTTCGGTGGCGACGACCCTCCCGCAGGCTCGGCCGACGGTGCGCCAACTCACCCTGCACAGTCGGGCGATCGAGGTCTTGTCCATCCGGGTCGCCAACCAAGCGAGGAGATCGTCGAAGTCGCTGGTCAGGTGCGCGCCGGGACGGGCGAAGGGGACCGCTTCAACGACCACCCCATGCGTTGGGCAGCGAAGCCGACGCAGGGTCGCTTCGACCTGCACTCGCCACACCCCGAGATCCAGGTGCCGCCACCGCGACGGACACGACCGGGTGTCGTAGCGATACCGGGTCTTGTGCCCGCAATGCGGGCAGATCAGCCGCCGGCGTCGCAACGCTACGACCACGGTGATCACGTTCAACCCGAAAGCGACCGAGGTGACGTTCACGCCGTCGAGGCGCAGAAGCCGCTTGAATGCAGTAGTGACGCGCACGGACGCGGGACCTCCCAGAGTTCACGGTGTAGGAACCACGAACTCTGGTCCCGCACCGTGCGCGTCACGCGGACCCGCCCATACCCCCGATCACCAAGCCAACACAAGCGACACGCCACGAGGCCGCCCACACAAGGGTCAGGAGAGCCCACTTTTAGGACTCACGGATTTCGCAGATCTTCTTGGAAGACGGTAGGTGTTGATTTTGCAATATCATACTTTGGGCTAGCGCTAGTAAGCGCTCCCGCAGCTCTGGCGGGCGCTGGGAGACTTACGAACGCGGTGCTAGCAACTGGAGACGGTGTATGCGCTATTAAATGTCCGAATTACATAAAGTGACTCGATGAGGCTTTGCAAATGAGATGGGCAAATAGGCCATACAGGTGGATCGGATTAGGGTGTATTGTCCTAGCTGTAGGCCTATCGGTTTCATTCATTCTAGAACCTAGAATGAACTGGTGGGGTGCATCGCTATGGGCATTGATCTTGGCGACGCTGGGAGCGGTCGGATGGGAGTGTTTTGCGGCTACACACGTTTCTCTAGTGAGTGATGCGATCGTCGTTAGAAACCCATTTCATGTAATAACTATACCGCTGAGGGAAATCCAACGAGTGAGTTGCGGGTCGCGCCTGTCAATAAACTTACAGAATGAGACCGTGGTTAGAGTGTGGAGTGTTCAAGCTGCAAATATCTCATTAATCTTGCATCGTCGTTCCTATGTTGATCGAGTCGCCTTAGAATTATATGAGGCATTGAAGGTCAATATTGAGCCATCTCAGTCCTCAGTCTTCAGCGAACGAATTCCATCGCTGATTCCCTCGATATCGGCCGTTGTCCTCTTTTCAGCGCTATCGGGATTACTCAATCAGTTACTCCAGAGTTGGCGGTAGGCTCGATATCTAAGGGCCCGCCGCGAGTTATGTCGCGAGGTTTGAGGTGAGGGTGTAGTTCCAGTCGCTGTGCCAGTCGTGGCGGGTGAGGGGCAATGCCCCGAATTCGGTGTCGGTGATTTTGACGCCTTTGGGATACCAGTTCGAGTCGTAGGCGGCCCGGATGGCCAGGCCGGTGTCGGTGGTTGTCGCTGCGATGAGATCGATGATGGTGGCGATGTCGGCTAGGAGTCGGCCTCGCCAGTTAATCGAGATGAAGCTGAACAGGCGGTGCTCGATCTTGTTCCACTTCGAGGTGCCGGGTGGGTAGTGGCACACGGTGATCTCC
>CAYQFM010000234.1:0-3026 GCA_964416735.1 uncultured Iamiaceae bacterium
CGGGGACGGCTGCTGCGCGGCGGGTCGGCTGGTTCCACTACGACGGCACGGCATCCAACCTGAACACGAACGCGGTCGCGTTGTTTCGGGCTGCGGTCCGTTGGGCCACCACCCAAACAGCACCGGCTGCGGTGCTGGTTGTCGGTGACCCCGCCGGGTTGACCACACGCGACACCTGGATCCGTGACCGGCTCCAAGACGCCGGCTGGGCGGTGAACATCGTCAACGACGACGGCATCACCACGACAGCAGCCGACGGCAAACAGCTCGTCGTCATCTCCGAATCGGTCGCCGCCGCGACGGTCGGCAACACGTTCAAGACCACCCCGGTCCCGGTCATCGTCGCCGAAGCGTTCGTGTTGGACGACATGGGCATGGTGGGGACCGCTGCGGGCGAGTTCGGCAACACCGGCTCGGACCAGACACAGGTGACCGTCACGACCGCGGGTTCGACCCACCCGTTGGGTGCCGGGCTCCCTACCGGGGCGGTGACGACGTCGACCGCGGCGGTCAGTCACGGTTGGGGCAAACCCGCGGCTTCCGCGGTCGTCGCGGCGACGCTCCCGTCGGACAGTTCGAAGGCGACCATTCTCGGCTACGACACCGGAGCGGCGATGGTGTCGGGGACCGCGCCGGCGCGGCGGACATCGTGGTTCCACTACAGCGGCAACAGCGCCAACCTGAACGACCAAGCCACCGCACTGTTCGACGCAACCGTCACCTGGGCGACCGGCACCGCACCGAAACTCCGTTACACCCGTGACGCGACGGATCGGATCACAGAACGGAAGGTGAACGGCCGGACGGTCGCGCGTTACAGCTACACCGGCGCAGGCGACACCTCCGACCTCACCCTCGACACCTCAGGCAACCTCCAAGAAGCCACCCTCGCACTCCCCGGCGGCGTGATCTACACGTGGCGCACCGCGACACCCGTCTGGTCGTATCCGAACCTGCACGGCGACCTCGCCCTCACCACCGACACCACCGGCACCAAACAGGGTCCTACCCGGGTGTGGAACCCGTGGGGGCAACCGCTCACGGTCACCGCCGAGCAGGACAACAGCATCGGGGAGATGGACTACGGCTGGCACGGCAACGCCCAACGACCCCTCGAACACCAAACCGGCACCATCCCCACCATCGAAATGGGAGCCCGCCAATACGACCCGACTCTCGGACGATTCCTCGAAGTCGACCCCATCGAAGGCGGAGCACCCAACGACTACACGTATGTGACCGACCCGATCAATGGTGCTGATTTAGACGGTCGTCAGGTCGCGCCCATATCGCGGCGTGGTATGTGTAAATGGCTCGGTCCGATGACGTTTCTTCTTTCCAGTTGCGATGACGCTGAACGCGCTGAACCTGCGGGCGCTGTGACCTCGAGATTGAGGCCGATTCTTCGGGGGGCTACCGATGCGCTGGCTGGGAAGCCAGGGGCTGGTGGCATTCTTCGGACCATAAAGTTCGTCTATTCTGGTGGTTTGGCACGATGGGAGAGACTGCAGATGAAGCTGAGAGCGCTATTCATGTGGGCGGCGTATCTCAAGGCTTCGGGGCGCGGGTGAACCGGTCGACATCGCTATCGGGTGGGGAATTTCCCCGCTATTTCAGCCGTCTCTTCGCCTCACTGGGCACCTGGTTGGTACGGGGACTACTGCAACTCATTGGGGACGGGGCCGGTGAGCGCGAAGACGCATTTGATATCTGGGAAATTGGTGCACGTAGGGGTGAGATCGTCGACTGGTTCCCTGCTTGCAATAGTGATGATGGTGGATGGAGGCCACCGTTTCCGTATAGTAGATTTGGCCGCGGATTCGGAGTGAGAGGCTCCATTGAGCACGGGCCTGGTGATCTGCCTTCAGATTCTCTGGAGGTGTGCTTCGTTCCATCTGATTACTGGGCGCGTCGCGGGTGCCCAATCTTCTCGCTGAAGCAGACGGACGTCGCTGTATCCAACAGGAGACGGTGGCGGTTGTGGCGGTCCTCTTTTGGGACGGTTGTGACACGAGACGGCCGTCGCTTTCGAGGAGGGGACTGACCAATGTGTGCGTCCGGGGGTTGTTTGCGGCTGACTCAACGCGATTATTTCGGGTTCTGGCAGGACCGTCACGATCGTCGACGGCAACGGCGTCACCACAGCGGCAGCGGGCGGCACACAGTTGGTAGTGTCTGGGGTCAGTCGATGCCGACGGCCACCGGCACCACCCTGGCTTCGATCGGGTTCGACGCGATCGGCCGGGTCTCGACGATCACCTATAGCACCGGTGTCGTTTCCACACAGTCTTCTGATGGCTTCGGTCGACCTTCGGGTGTCTCCTATGCGAAGGGCGGCTCCACGCTCATGTCGGACAGTGTGAGCCGGGATCTGTCGTCGAGGGTCACCCCTGTCTGTCACGGTCCAACCCGTTGCCACGTCAGTGATCGTGAGCGTGAAGCAGAACTCACCGAAGCTGTTGCCGCCCTCGTGGCCGACCAGGTCGATCTCGACGAACCCCGGCTGGTTCTCGTCCCACTCTGACCAGGTTCGGATCGGGATCTGCGACTTCAGCAACGACCCGGGCTTGGTGTGGGACCGGCCGATGAACCCCGCCACGGCCTTGGCGTTGCGGAGGCGCCGGTCGATAGTCGCTGGGGACATCGCCACCAGCAGATCGGCCTCGTCGTCGGAGAGAACGACTTCGCCGTCGCGGCGCAGCATCGGCACCAGGACCTCGAGCATCGGGGCCAGACGCTTGCTGCTGAGCACCGAGCGACCCGCCAGCACTGTTCGAGTCCTGACACCACCCGGGCCGAGTAGAGCGGGGTCCGGGGCTTGCGCGCCCCGGCCATCCGAAGGTTCTACATGAGGCAACGAATCCCACCACGCGGAGGTCTCGAGTGAGTCAATGCGCGCCGGCTGGTGAGGAGAGGCAGCGCCGGTATCCTGGTGGGATGTCGTTGCTCGACCGCATCTCGATCGATCCGGAAGTGGTGCATGGTCGTCCGGTCGTGCGAGGTACTCGGATGAGGGTGTCGGATGT
>CAYQFM010000235.1:0-3023 GCA_964416735.1 uncultured Iamiaceae bacterium
CACGACTGGTTCCCTGCCCCCACGGTGATCCATAGGGGCCGACCTTCGAAGACGGGCGCGAGTCGATGATGCGAGCGGGGGTCATGGGGTGAAAAGCGCCGGTGACGACCGGCTCCGGGGCAGTCGGGGTTACAGAGTTCGACGCCACTGAAGCCGGGCCGGTACCGACAGCGTTGGTGGCAGTGACCTTGAAGGTGTACGCGGTGCCGTTGGTGAGACCTGAGACCACACAGCTCAGTGCTCCTGTCGTGGAACAGGTCTTCGACCCCGGAGTGGAAGTAACCGTGTAACCGGTGATCGGCGATCCACCATCCGAGGACGGAGCGGTCCAGGTGACCGTGGCTTGGGCATTGCCAGCCGTGGCCAAAGGAGTCCGTGGAGCAGAGGGCGGATCCGCCTGCGCGGGTGTGGCAAACGAGAGTCGCATGATGGAATCGTTGTTGCTGACCCAGACGTTGCCGGTGGGGTCGACAGTCAGGCCACGGAGGGTCGCAAACCGCGGATCGCTGAATGTCATCAAGCCGCCGGATGGGGTGAGCACCCGCAGGGTACTGGTAGTCCAGTCGATGGAGTCGATGAACCAGATGTTTCCATCCGGGTCGACCGCGAGTTTTCGGGCGCTGTCGAACTGATTTCCGGTGACCGGCGTGATCGAACCGTCCGGGCTCATCTTGTCGATGGATTTACCGCTGTTGTTCACGAACCAGAGGTTGCCGCCCTGGTCGGCGACGATCTCTCCGGCGCCCGAGATGAGTGGGTCGGCGAATTCGGTCCAGGTTCCATCTGGTGCGATTCGCCCGACCCGGTTGTATGAACCGGAGAGCTGGTCGTAGAGGTATGCGGTGTACCAGATGTTGCCGTCGGGATCGACGGTGAGGTCCTTCGCCCACTTGATCGACGGATTGACCCCTTCGACGAAGGCTCCGTCGGGAGTCCACCGCCCGATTCCCTCGAAGCCACCGTTGATGAACCAAATGTCACCGTTGCCGCCGACGTTCACATCACGAGGCATGGTGATGTAGTTTCCAGGACTGACCGCGTTGTCCTGGTGAGTGCTGAGCAGCCCGTTCGGGGCGATCTCGATCAGCGCCGAGTATGGATTCAGGCCCGGAAGCGCTGTGCGGTAGGCGCTGATCCACGCGGTACCAGAAGCGTCCACCGCGATGCTGCCCGCCCCTGTGAGTGCCGCGTCGGTCTTTGTTTCGAGCGAGTACGAGGCTCCCCCCGCATCGGGACTCAGTGTGCCCACGACGCCGTCATGGATGTCTCCGATGGTGTACCAGATGGCCCCGTCGTGATCCGCGGTCAGGTGGTCGATGCCTGAGGGCAACTGATCGGCAGCGACGAGAACGTCGAGGTCCGGTTGCGGGCGAACCGGGGCGGACAGTGCGGCCGGGCTCACACCTACGGCATTCGTCGCGGTCACCGAGATCGTGTAGGTGAATCCGTTGTCCAGACCCGGGATCAGGCAACTCGTTGCACCCGATGTGGTGCAGGTCGCGTTCCCTGGGCTGGCCACAGCGGTGTATCCGGTGATCGGGGAACCACCGTCGTCGAAGGGCGCAGTCCATGACACCATCGCGGATGAGTCGCGGCTGGTGGCCTCGACGTTGCGTGGTGCTGTCGGTGCCTCGGGTTCAGCACGAACCGGGTGGGCGTGCATGAGTGACGTGCCACCCCCGTTGACGATCCAGAGGTTGTCGGGGGAGGTGATTGCCAGCGGACCGGCACCCGCCAGGCTGGCATCATTATGGAACCAGAGGTCGCCGTCCTCGTTGATCTGGCCAACCGATGCGGAATCCCTGTTGGTGAACCAGATGTTGCCGGCGTTGTCCGCGACGATGCCGACAGGTTTCTTTATCTCGGGGGCACGTTTGAAGCTGAGCGTGCCGTCGGTGTCGAGTCGACCGATCGAGTTGTCCAAGTAGTTGGCGAACCAGACAACGCCCGCGGAATCCACGGTGATCCCTCTCGGCTGCCAGATGTCATTGCTCTGTACATATGTGGTCGTGCCGTCAGGGGCGATCTTCCAGATCCTGTCGGTTGTTGTGAACCATACGTTGTCAGCGGCGTCGGAGGTGATCCCACCGGGGTAGAGCGATATGGCGTCGTTGTTCATGCCTACGGTGCCGTCGGGTCTTATGAAACCGACAGCACCCGTGTTGTCGTTCGGGTCATCGATGTCCCGGAAGGGATAGTTGACGAACCACGCTGTCCCATCGGAGGTGACGGTGATCCCCTCGGGGTCTCGTAGCCATGGCGCGTCGAACTGGGTGATGGTCCCGTCTGAGTTGATCCGACCCACAGTGTCGTTTCCGGCATCGGTGAACCACGTCCTCCCGCTGGAATCGATCGCGACCCCGCGTGGTTCGTCGATCTTCGGATCTCCGATGTAGGTGATCGTCTTGTCCGGCGTCATGTGTCCGATTTCGCCACCGGTTGGATTGGCGAACCAGACGTCACCGTTGTCGGCCCCGACGATGTCGGATACGCCGAGGTTTCTCGAGTCGGTCAGCGTAGTTACGGTGCCATTGGTTGCAATGCGCCCGACGGAGTTGTGCCCTTGGTCGGTGAACCACACTGTTCCCGCCGCGTTCACGGTGAGACCGAAGGGGCCGTATATGGCAGGGTCGAACTTGGTTGTCAGCGTCCCGTTGGTCGCGATCCGACCGATGGACGCCCCGGCGTAGTTCGTGAACCAGACGTTGCCTGCAGCGTCGGAGTCGATCGACATCGGTCGGATGATCGTGGCGTCGGTCTTGTTCGTCACCGTTCCGTTCGTGGCGATCTTTCCGATCGAGTTGCCCGAGTAGTTGGTGAACCAGACGTTGCCCGTCGGGTCTACGACGATTCCCGTTGGTCCGACGATCGTGGCGTCGGTGGTGTTCGTCACCGTGCCGTTGGTGGCGATCTTTCCGATCGAGTTGCCCGAGTAGTTGGTGAACCAGACGTTGCCTGCAGCATCGGGGTCAATCCACAGCGGTCCGGAGATCGTGTCGTCGGTGGTGTTGGTCACCGCTCCG
>CAYQFM010000236.1:0-1139 GCA_964416735.1 uncultured Iamiaceae bacterium
GCGACGGCTGTGATGGTGCTCTGTGAGAACCGAACAACCGATCAACACGGCACACCGCTACCCGAATCGAGTGCAGATACGTGGGGGTGTGATCCGGATCTGTGGGCAGTGGTGGTCGACAAGATGGGAATACCTGTAGATGTGGGCCATGCCTCGAGGCTTGCAACACTTGGCCAACGCAGGGCAATAGCTGTGCGTGACGGTGGTTGTGTGTTCCCGGGCTGTGATGCGCAGATCAACTGGGTCGATTACCACCACGTCATCTCCTGGCAACACGGCGGTAAGACAGATCTTTCCAATCTCGTTGCCCTGTGTCGCCACCACCACGGGGTTGCACACCGTAACGGCTGGGAGTGCTCGATCACCGATGACCAACACACCATCTGGCGCACACCCGATGGAACCAGGTTCTGGGGTCAACGACACCGACGACGAAGGTTCGACCCGTTACCCGAAGAGCACATGTTGGAAGAATTTCTGTCCATGTAGGGCGGTAGTTCCGAGAGGGCGGGTTTCGGGATGGCTGTCCATGAGCTCTAGTCGAAACATCGTGACCCGTTGCCCGCTACGGTCAGGACATGATCTTCCTTCTCGACGGCGTGCAGCTTCCCGTTCTGGCGCGTGCGCGGGTCTACGTGTGCGGAATCACCCCGTACGACACGACCCACATCGGCCATGCCGCCACGTTCGTCTGGGTCGACACACTCTCACGGGTTCTCGACCATATAGGCGTCGAAACGCAGGTGTGTCGCAACATCACCGACATCGACGATGTCCTGTTGGTGGCGGCAAGAGAGGCGAAGACGACCTGGAGCGCCCTGGCAACTCAGCAGACCTACAGGTTCGTCGAGGACATGCGACGTCTGCGGGTGCGTCGTCCGGCCTTCGAACCCCAGTCGCGTGACTATGTGACCGACGTGATCTTCTTGGCACGCGCCCTGCTGGACAAGGGTGTTGCGTACGAGCGCGGCGGAACCGTGTGGTTCAAGGGTTCAGGTGTCCCTGTGGCCCATGGGTTGGATCCCGATGAAGCTGCCCGGCTGATTGTCGCTCACGGCGGTGAACCCGCGGATCGAGACTGCGACGACCCACTCGACGTGGCCGTTTGGCGTTCTTCGGCTGACGGCGAGCCAGCGTGG
>CAYQFM010000236.1:1149-2456 GCA_964416735.1 uncultured Iamiaceae bacterium
TCCATGGGGAGACGGCCGTCCGGGATGGCATGCCGAGTGCTCGGCCATGGCGACCTCGTTGTTAGGAATCGGTATCGACGTGCAGGCAGGGGGAGAGGACCTGGCGTTCCCACATCACGCTTACAGCACAGCGATGGTGGAGGCCGCGACGGGGGTGAAGCCGTTCAGCCGTGCTCACATGCACGTTGGAACCGTGATGCTCAACGGCGCCAAGGTGGCCAAGTCAACGGGAAACCTCGTCTTTGTGGACGACCTGCTGCAGCGTTGGAGCGGGGATGTACTCCGGCTTCACATCCTGGATCGTTCATGGCACGAGCAGTGGGAGTTTGCCGAGGCCGATATGGACGCAACGGCTGCTCGCCTCGAGAATCTGTGGGGATTGGCTGGAGCTCCCGGTGGGTCTGATGCGGCGACTGCGGCCGCGCTTGGGGCACTGGCATCGGACTTGGACGTGCCGGAGGCATTGGCAATTGCAGAAGATGCCGGTGGGGAGACCATGCGGACAGTCGGGAAACTGCTCGGCCTTCTGTGATCGCTATTCCGGTTGCGGATTGGTGAACAGGTCCCGCCGGAGTTCGTCCGTGTAGACGGGCTTTCGCTGAGCGCCGAACGAACGGATCGCCTCGGGCAGGTTCTCCGTGAATCCAAGCATCAACTGGTTGCGATCCTCGATCTCTATAGCGGACTCGAGGCTGGGGTTCTCCAGGTTCACCCAGAGAATGTCCTTGGTCATGGCAAGCCCGTATGGGCTGTAGCTGGCCATGGTCGCTGCAGTATCCAGTGCCACGTCGAGCAGTTCTTCTTCTGGCACGACGCGTGAGACAAGACCCATCCGCAGCGCTTCGTCAGCATCGATTTTCCGCCCCGTCAACAAGATGTCGTTTGAGTGGGCTGCGCCTACCAACCTCGGTAACAGCCAACTGGCACCCATCTCCGTACTGGTCAGGCCATTGACAATTCCAGTTGAGTTGAACGTTGCCGACGGTGCTGCAAAACGGATTTCCGCGCCCAGGCTAAGACACATTCCGCCGCCATAGGCCGGGCCGTTCACCGCACAGATGATCGGTTGATGCATACGGCGCATGAGCGGGATCAGCCTGGAGTAATACCGCATCGATCGCTGAGCGATTCGACCCACCTCGAGCCCGTCGATGTTTGGAATGAGGCCGTAATCCTTCAGATCCAGGCCGGAACAAAATGCTCGTCCCGCTCCGGTCAGGACGACCACGTAACAGTTGTTGTCAGCGTTCACTGCTTCGAGCACGTCGTGGAGTCGGATCACCAAGTCGATCGACATGGCATTGAGC
>CAYQFM010000236.1:2505-3019 GCA_964416735.1 uncultured Iamiaceae bacterium
GGGGCGGTTCAGCGTGATGAGGGTTGTGTGATCACGGGGATGCTCGACCGTGACAAGTTCGTCGCTGCTCATGGTCTCTCACGGTTCATGGTGCCACCCTTTGGGTCAATGTGACGCGAGCCATGATTCACCGGCGGTGAATTCCTGCTCCACCTGTTTGGAAACCATGCCGCGCAACCAGTCGGAGATCTTTCCGCCGATAAGCGGCACCTTCACCGATACGTCGACGTCGACTGTGTATTCGGTGCGCTCACCAACCGCAACCAACTTGGTCCGGGTTTTTGTCTTGACCGGAGCGCCATGAATGTCGATGGTCTGGTCGCCCACGAAGTTGCCGTCCGCAGAGCGATGCCAGTCATCTGTGGTTACAACCGTGTTCGAAGGGCTCATCACCTTCTTGGCAAAGCCGGGCATGTCCATGTCGATGACCCGACTGATCACGATGTGGAGGGTCTCGTCGCTCGAGTCAGCCTCCACCACCTCGATCTCGCGGTGACCCATGGCCGTGAACTTC
>CAYQFM010000237.1:0-2995 GCA_964416735.1 uncultured Iamiaceae bacterium
CGCCACTTGTGATCCGAGGCAAAGAAACGTCTCATCGAGAAGACGATCGCAACCATCGAAACCAGACCGAGCGTGATTCCGATAATCGGGGCGGCGATGGTACCCGAGATGGCGAGAACCGGGGCCAGCAACGGCAGAAGGATGTACGTGAACGTGCACCGGATCGCCGAGATTGCAATCGACTTCCCAAATGCGTCTTCTGCACCGAACACGCTGACAGGCGGAGCGTCCACCGGAAGGCGCAGTAGCTTACGCATGAACACATCCGCCGCCGAGCGGTCTGTGACGATCTCCCTGGGGCCCACACATGGGCCGGCTGTCGACTCCATCGAAGAGAGACTAGAGGATCACCACCCGCCAACCACCACCCGCCAACCACCACCCGCCAACCACCACCCGCCGACCACCACCTCATCAGGACCAGCACAGATGAAGCACGGAGAACCCGAAGTTTCTTTCATTGGCCAAATGAGACAACGCCTGGGAAACAAATCCGCCGACGTGCGACAGTGGGTGGAAACCCAGCGCCCACGGCGACCCGCTGTCGATTTCGTCTTTCTCTTCTTTGGCCGCGACGGAACCGCTGCTGGAGAAATGCTCGGCGGCGCGGTCGCTTTCCGGTTCTTCATGTTCATCGTGCCGGTTGCACTGATGATGGTTGGTGCGCTTGGTTTTGCCTCAGGTGCGATCACGGCCGAGGACGCCGCGGAGGTAACCGGAATCAGCGGGGCATTGCGCGCCCAGGTGCAAAGCGCACTCAGCCAGTCGCAGTCGACCCGCTGGGTTGCCCTCTTCGTCGGCTTCTGGGGATCGGCGTGGACAGGATGGAACCTCGCCAAGACTTTGGGCGCTGTGAGCGGTTTTGCCTGGGCGGTACCGGTCCGAAAGGCCACGACATCAAAAGCACTTCTCGCAATAGTCGGAGTGCTGGTCACGGTCTTTGTCACCGCTGCAGCCATCGGACGCATTCGAGCAACCAACGGCGTTGCCGTTGCCACGGTTGGTTTCGGGGTGGTAACCCTTGTGTACCTGGGCGGCTGGTTTGTCGTGTCGCTGCTGCTTCCACGCGCAACCCGAGATCCCAGTGCAGTGCTTCCCGGTGCAGCTCTGATGGCGGTCTCGACGAGTGCCGTCCAATGGTTGTCACAGATCTGGCTTCCCGATCGGTTCAGTAAGGCAAGCGAGCTCTACGGTGCCGTCGGCACAACCGCTGTGACCCTGGGCTTCTTCTTTCTCATCGGTCGGCTCTTCGTCTGGTCGATGGTCCTGAACGCGGTGACGTGGGAACGCTTCGGAACCATCTCCACCCTTGTGTTCTCCCTGCCCGTCCTGCGCCGTATGCCACGTCGATTTCCCAGCGTCGCCCGTTTCTTCGGATTGGACGATGATGGAGTCGATGGTGACGATCAGGGTTCCCGGGCCACGCCTCCCAGATAGGTCACCGCAATGCTTTCGGCACTGATCTGGCCCGTCGGACCACTCCAGACGATTTCCCCCGACTGCATCACAATCACCGTGTCCGCCAATTCAAGAGCAACAGGCTGTTCTTCCAGGAACATCATCGCAACCCCGGCAGACCGCAGTTCACCCAGAGCCATTGTGACCGCATGAACCATCTGCGGTGACAATCCGAGCATGGGTTCGTCGATGATCAACACCTTGGGTGGCTCCACCAGCGCCGAAGCAAGCGCAAGGAGTTGCTGCTCGCCCCCCGAAAGGAGGCCGGCGGGTTGACCACGCCGCTCGCCCAGAATTGAGAACCGCTCGTAGGCCGCTTGTCGGGCAGCGTGACTACGCAGGCGAACCGTCAGGTTCTCTTCGACGGTAAGTGAAGGAAAGATGCCACGCGCCTCGGGCGAGACGAACAATCCACTACGGGCCCTCAGGTGCACCGGTCGAGATGTCACCACCACGCCTTCGAACATCACCCTTCCCGACGTAGGGATGACGAGACCCGCGAGCACCGATGCCAAGGTCGTCTTGCCTGCGCCATTAGCTCCCAGAACACAGATGGAGGTTCCACGACCCAGAACCAGATCGACGCCGTGAAGCACCTCGAGGTCGCCGTAACCGGCACGCACGTCGACGACCTCCAATATCGGCGCTTCATCAACCACCTCGACTGAAGTTCGATCATCGCCCTCGTCTGCCTGCTGCGGTCCAGCGAATTCGGCGGCGTCGCGAGGTTCGGCAGATTCAACAGATCCGAGGGGCTCGACGGTCTCGATCCGAATGTCGCCCGTTCGGCCGCGGTAGCGGTGCAACACGGCATTGACACTTGCCAGAACTCCGTCTGGTTCACGAGCAAGAGCAACTGCTCCCAGGCCAAACAGCAATGCCGCCAAGGACGGGTCACCGATGATGTCGCGGACGGATCCGGGAATGGAGACCCATGGCTCGCCCTTCCAGTTGCGGCCGATGCCGGTCAGGACAACCGGAAGGATCGAATAAACGAGACCCGCCAAGATCACGCCGCCGGGTCGACGGATCCCGAACGTAACAGCAACCGCCAACCAGACGATTCCCAACATCGGTGGAACCGAATGGTTGGTGATTGGACTATTGATCATTGCGTAGAGAACTCCACCCAGACCCGCAAGTGCCGCCGACACTGCAAAAACGACGAGCTTCGTGCGCAGAGGGCGCACACCGGAAGTGGAAGCTGCGATCTCCGAGGATCTGACAGCCAAGACCGCCCGACCCGTGGCCGAGTCCCGCAGGTTCGAGATGATCCAGACCACAC
The DNA here is from genome assembly GCA_964416735.1 of uncultured Iamiaceae bacterium. Classification (GTDB taxonomy): domain Bacteria; phylum Actinomycetota; class Acidimicrobiia; order Acidimicrobiales; family Acidimicrobilacustridaceae; genus CAYQFM01. The sequence continues at coordinate 2,744 of CAYQFM010000237.1, forward strand.
CGACCAGAAGGACCATCAACACGATGAACATCACCCGGTCATCGGACAGGTCGACCGGTCCATAACCGGGTCGCCTCACGGACCAACCACGCGATCCGTTGCGAACCCGTTCGAGTTGGAAGATGAGCCGATCACCGATGAATGCAAGGGCAAGGGTGGCAATTGCAAGTTGAAGGCGGCCGAGTCGCAAAGATGGCAAGGCCGCTACCAGCCCGACTACAGTGGGGAGGACAACGGCTGGAATCAGAGCCA
>CAYQFM010000238.1:0-2937 GCA_964416735.1 uncultured Iamiaceae bacterium
GTCGACTAAGCCGGTCGGCTTGGTTCACCTTCGGATGGCTCAGCGTCGGTCTGGGAGGGGCTGGCATCGTCCTACCTGTTGTTCCCACAACTCCGTTCTTCTTGCTGGCTGCGTACTCGTTTTCACGCTCCAGCCCGCGCTTTGAAGCTTGGATTCTTTCGCTGCCGGGAGTGGGTCCACTGGTATGTGACTACCGCAATGGCCTTGGAGTGGCGAGGTCGGTGAAGATTTCGGCAATTGCGATGATGTCTGTCATGGGTACCGGCTCCGCGTTGCTGTTGGCGACGAAGAGCCTTTGGCTGTCGGCAATGGTCGTGGCGCTGTGCGTCGTCGGCAGTCTTTACGTGGCGCTGGCGGTTCCTGGTCGTAGAGCCTGAAGTCTGTCGAAGTCCGGGTCCGCAATTCCCTGGACCGGTAGACGCGTGCTCGTTCAGGTGACCGTATAAACCGTCGACACAGGCTGTCGGCAGGTGAAGTCGGTCAACTGGAGCCGGCAGCGGCCCTTGACAGACCCGCCAACCATTCGGGGTCGGCGAGTGCATACGGCCTGAATCTCGTCAGTCGACCTGAGACTTCGTCGTAGAGCATTGCCTGATTGTCCGCCAGGTCGGCGGCGGCGGGAGTGTCGATGATGGCCAGAGATGATTCGGCGTCAATTCCCATTACGACCCGAATGCCGAACTCGCTCACGACCTGATGTCCGAGCCTCGTATTCAACAGATCCGGTGTCTCCGCCCAGATCAGCGTGTGTACACCCACCTCGGGTCCGCTGCTCGTAATCGATTCGAGCATCGAGATCAGGTCTTGGTCCGACCTACTGTCCAACTCACGGGCGCGACCCAAGCCGTTGATCACGAACAGAACCGGCGGTTCTGGAAAACCGGATCCGGTTCCGCGGTCGACTACAAGCTGGTGTACCTGATCGATGGTCTTGTGCAGGTTCCGACGGCGCTCGAGCGCGACCGGCCAGTGTTCGCCAAGTGCTCTCACTCCTTCGGAGAAGCCGGATTCAAGTGACATGAGGTCGACGATGCGAACGTCGAGGTGCTTGCCGTGACCCATGACCGCCGTTGTGACAGCGGCCAACAGCAGGCCCTGGGCGGTCTCCTCGTGGTGGCCGACCACCAGCAGATTCGACCCGTCCTGGCGTCGCAGCAGAATCTCGGTGGGACCGCCCAGTTCCATCGGTTCGCCCAGCCAGAGCCTGGGCAACTTCCGTTCGTCACGTTTGCGGACATTCAAGAAGAGTTGGGCCAACGGTGTTTGTTCGAACTTCGCAACCGCTCTTCCGTCGAATACCTGAGGACGGTTCACGATCCGATTCCGTGTGGCCAGGCCACGCTGTTCCCGCAGTATCCGGTCGCGTTCGCTCCTGTCGACAACCACCAAACGGATGCGGCGCGTCGTCGGTCCGCTCGATGGTCCACTCACGATCAGCATCTCGCCGGAGGAGGTGTCGTCGAGTTCGTCCACATCGGCCCCGAGTTTCGTCGCAACCGCCTGGTCTGTGCCCGTGGCGATGATTCGTGCCGTGATACTGCCCAACCGTTCGATGTCACCTGGTCCGCCGGACCGGAGCACCAGAATTGGGTGGATGCCCACGGATGGACCTTCCGTGGTCAGACGTTCCAGCGTCGCCACGCAACGTTCGATCCTTCGGTTAGCCGGGGTCTCGGCTGCTGTCAGAATTTGTCCAACATCGTCGATCATCACGATGCGTCTGGGAATCTGAACGGCGTCCTGCTCATCGCGGAGACGGCGGTCCATTTCGCGAACCGAGGCCTCCAGAACGGATGCGGCCAGGTCCACCTCTGCATCCATCGAGATTGCGGACGCATGTGCCAGAGCGTGGTCACCCATGGGCTTGAATACACGACGACCTTGAAGGCCGATGAGGTCGAGCTGCAACTCTTCGGGGGAATAGGGCATCGTGAGTCCCAGCACGATCCATTCGAGGACCCGGTTCAGCTCCTGGTCGGAACCGCCGACCACAATGCAACCCCCGGCTCGTGCGCTGTCGAGCCAAAGGGTCGCCACGTCGGCTGCACCGCTGCGACCGAGCGGCACCGCGATTCCGTTGGCTGCCGGAGCCGTCCACCATGTGTCGGGATTGTCAGGTCGGACTTCCACCGGGAATTCGGGCAGGTCCCGCCGAAGCCCCGCCGCGGCTGCCTTGTGGAGCATTTCGAACCCGCGGGTCGGCCCCAGGCTGTTTTGAACTGCGTTGAGAGCGTGGTCGGCGGTGGTGAGTACAAGGCGTTCCGCTGCGGAGCGGTCGGGAGCTTGGTCCAGGTCGATTGTCCAGACCCCGGCGACAGAAGATCTTGTTTCGAAGCCCCGGGTGTTGGCGGTGATCGTGAGCGCAGGTTCGAGCGGTGGAATTCTCGGCCCTCCGTAGACGGGCGTGTACGTGGGGTCCTTGATGACTATGGGATACACCCCGCACCGAGGCCCCTGGCTGAAGAGCATCGACAGGCGTTCCAACGAGGTCTCATTCAGGTGTCGTGGGTGGTTCACGATCACCACAAAGTGAAATGCCTCGAGCATTTCTCCGCTCTCGGCATCGGCTTCCGCAAGGGTCTCGAAGCGACCCCGCAGATAACGTTGGATCACCCGTTCCATGTGGCCGGTCAACTCGCTAAGAGCATTATCTATGGCTTCTTCGGTGGTGTGTACGCCTCCGCTCAACACCTGCGGCGCCGCCTCGGTGAAACCGAGCAGTGGTCCGATGGCGTCGCCCAGGCCGTCGGGGTCGAACACGGTGAACCGTGCCATCCCGGGTGGGAGTGCAGCGACGATCCGGAGCAGGATCGACCGGAGAGCGTCGGTCGCTTGGGCAACGTGCTGACCCGGCTCGATGACGATTCCGCGTGATCCGGGAAGGTCGAATAACGCCGGGAGGTCAAGATCCCGAAGTCGCGGATAGAAGAAGCGCCC
>CAYQFM010000239.1:0-2930 GCA_964416735.1 uncultured Iamiaceae bacterium
CAGCCAGACGCTGTCGCGGTCGCCCTTGCCGTCGCCGCCGGTCTTCTCCCAGAGCGCTATCTCGCCTATCACCATCGACCGGTCGACCGACTTGCACATGTCGTAAATAGTGAGCAGCGCCACCGAACAGGCCGTCAGGGCCTCCATCTCGACCCCGGTGCGATCGATCGTCTCCACCCGCGCTTCCACCTCGACGAAAGCATCTTCCAAGCGGAAATTGACCAACACCGATCCAATGAGTAGCGGATGACACAGGGGTATCAGATCCGAAGTCCGTTTGGCGGCTTGAATGCCAGCCACGCGCGCCACCGCGAGGACATCACCCTTCGATATCGCGCCACGTGCAATGAGCGACGCTGTCTCGGGTTCCATTGTCACCCGCCCACGTGCGACCGCACGACGGTGCGTGGGATCTTTGGGTGTCACGTCGACCATTCGGGCGCGTCCCAGCGGATCGAGATGGGTCAGGCCTTGGTCAGACATGGAACTTGATTCTACGCCTGATCAGCCGCCGATCTGACTCATGGAACGTGACGGACGAATGAACACCGGCTGATTGATCCGGTGGCCCGCCCACTTGACACTCACGGCATCGCAGACGATTGCGTCTATCTCGTCATCGTCTGCACCCGAACGCAGAGCGTCACGCAGGTCGTATTCATCCAATCCGAACAAGCAGGTCCGGAACTGACCATCGGCGGTCAGCCGCACGCGGTCACACGAATCACAGAACGAACTCGTGACGCTCGCAATGACGCCGATCTGACCCTTGCCGTCGAGGTAGTTGAACCGTTCGGCCGGTGAGGATCCCCGGCCACCCGCAGGCTCCAGCGGAAAGGCGGAACCGATGGTTTCGGTGATCTCTTCACGGGTGACAACGTTGTCCATTGTCCAATGACCCTGGGCATCGAGAGGCATGAACTCGATGAATCGCATGATCACGCCCATGTCACGTCCGAAAGCCGCCAGATCGATCAGTTCATCATCATTCACACCACGCATCACCACGACGTTCACCTTCACGGGGTCGAGGCCACAGTCGAGCGCAGACTGAATCCCCTCACACACGCCCTGCAGACCGTCACGATTCGTGATGGCCTCGAAACGATCCCTTCGAAGTGAATCGCACGAGATATTGATCCGACGCAGGCCTGCGGCCACCAGGTCCTCGGCGATCAACGCCAGGGTTGCTCCGTTGGTCGTCAATGCGAGATCGATCGGATGGCCTTCAGAAGTCCGTAGTGCGGCGAGCTTGGCGATGAGAACGGGTAGATGTGCTCGCACCGTCGGCTCGCCCCCGGTCAACCGGATCGATTCGAAGCCGTGACGTTCGACCAGCAGTCGAGCAACCCTGGTGAGTTCGTCGTAGGTCAGCAACTCATCTTGCGGTAACCACTTCATGCCTTCCTTGGGCATGCAGTAGGTACACCTGAAGTTGCAGCGATCCGTCACCGAGATCCGGAGATCCCGGTGGACACGACCGTAGGAATCAACAAGCGGAGTGACGCCACGAGAGGGCGTTTCTACACCGCGATCCGCGTCGGATAGATCGGACTCAGCCATCTGACTGTCAGGCTACCGATTGTCGATGATCATCAACGCAGAAGCATCACATCGACGACGCTTCCCACGATGACATCCGTCTCGTCATCGAGCACGGCCAGGGCGTTCGCATCCGCCATCACACTCAGTTGATGGGACCCCTGCGGACCGGCAGATCTGACGTGGTAGAGGCCATCACTTCCGTAGGTGCAGACCACACGTTCGAACACGGTCTTTCCATGCGGAAGGCGACCCAGAGGCTCATCGACAACAGCTCGCACACGTTCACGGATGCATGTGTCCGGGGAATGTCCTGCCATCTTGCGAAGTGCGGGCCGGACAAACAGCTCGAACGACACCATTGCCGAGACTGGGTTACCCGGCAGGCCGAACACCGGAACGCGCCTCGCACCTGAATCCGCCGCGACGAGACCGAAAGCCAAAGGCTTGGCTGGCTTGATAGCGATCTGCATCCACCGCATGTCACCCATGTCAGCGAGGACGACTTTGACCAGATCGAAGTCCCCCATGCTCACACCACCGCTCGTTACAACCGCATCACAGGTTGAAACCGCTCGTCGCATCGCATCGGCGATTGCATCAGCATCATCACCTATGAGTCCGAAGTCGACGGCTTCAAACCCGGCTTCAGCAACCAGAGCCACAAGGGTGGGACGGTTCGAATCGCGGATCTGGCCCGGCTTCAGATCTCCCGAGCCATCAACCAGCTCGTCACCCGTTGAAAAGACAGCCACGCGTGGTGGCCGCACGACATCGACACCGGTGGAGCCCACCCTTGCCAACAGTCCGACGTGGCCCGCGTGGACAACAATTCCGGCACCGAAAACAACATCGCCCGGGCGGATATCCTCGCCCACACGTCTGATGTGCAATCCGGGTTCCACCATGGCGAGAACCTCCACCTCGGAAGCCCCTTCTTCACGGCGTCTCGTGTCCTCGACCTTGACGATGGCATCGCAGCCGTCGGGAACAGGAGCTCCGGTCATGATCCGAACCGCCTGACCCGGCCCGACCTTGATTTCCGGTGCAGTTCCCGCGGCCAGTGTTCCCACGACATCAAGGGTCACCGGAGTCGTTTCCGAGGCGCCAACCGTGTCAACGGCTCGGACCGCGTACCCGTCCATCGATGTGTTGTCGAACGCCGGAATGGCTTCATTGGAAACACAGGCCGAGGCAGCGATTGCCCCCAGGGCGTCCGATAAATCAACCGTGACAACCGGCAGCGTTTGGCAGCGATCCATCACATACGCAACGGCCTCATCGAGCGGTATCAGACTCATCGGCCCTACTGTCAACGATCCTGGTCGGCCACGAACTGCCGGAGAAACGCCAAGAAGTCGGGGCCCAGGTCTTCCCGTTCCACAGCC
>CAYQFM010000240.1:0-2863 GCA_964416735.1 uncultured Iamiaceae bacterium
AGCCAACATGGCTTTCAATTGGAAGGCTGGTTCTAATTGGCAGGGTTACTCGCAGGTTGATGTGTCGCCAGATGTCGACGGGCATGCAACCCTCGTATTCGCGCAACCACTCACTATCGATGGAGTCGAAGTTTCGCAGGGGAGCCGCAACGGCTCATTGGTGATCGTTCAGGAGTTCACCTTCGGTGAGGAACGGGACGTAACCATTACATGGGACGGGCGTCCCCGCGAGGTGGAGCTAAGCGGCACGATCGATGTAGCGGGAGTTCCGTTGGCGAACGGCACGCGAGATGCGGCAGTGGAGGCAATCGATGCCTATGGAAGCCCGCTAGCTTCCTCCACAACGTCAATAACCCTTGAGACAGACGCATCTGGGCGCTACATCACCCATATCGCGCTACCGGAAAAGGCGGCCAATCTTGACTCAATTGCGTCGTGGCGGATGATCGTCACGGCGGCCGAGGGCCCCAATCAGGTCGTCGACCTTGGACGTCCCGATCGAGGCGTGACAACGCTCGTGGCCGATATCTCAGAGGTGGTGGAAGCACCGCTGACGATCAACTTCATGAGCTTGGACTATGCGGTCCTCGAGGATGTGCGTGTCGAAGCAATCTCGTGGCCCACTGACTGGTTAAGTAATCCGGGTCCGTGGACTGTCACGGAGCTTGACCCGAGTACGTTCGAATGGGTGGCTGAGCTCGGTGGCCCGGCGTTCTTGCATACGTATGTTCCGACGACGACGAACTATGTCAGGGTTACGATGCCCGACGGGTACACGCGCACTGTTGAATTCAACCCGACATATTCGGACACGATCACTGAGGAGTACGGCTCATTTGCTGGCGGGGGCCTTTACACCTTCAGCCCGGGTGATGGATATCAGGTCGTCACAGGCACGATCATCGGACCGTATGGCGAGTCGCCAAATAATTGTTACCCCGAAGAATTGCCGATTGCACTCAAAGCGACGGTCACCGTCTACGGCTACCCGGACGCCGGAAGTGATATCACCATGGGTGGGTTCCCGATCTTCCCCGACCCTGTGACCGGTGAATTTTCGGTGACGCTTCCGACACCGCCAGGTGCGCTGGCGATGGCCGACCTCACCTATAAAGTCCGAGTGAGCGGTCTGTATGGTTCCTTCGCTATGTTCCCGTATGCGTCCGGCTCGACCCAAGTGCTGGGAGACGCATACGGGCCGGGGCTACCACCGATTGAAGTAGCTCTCACCAACGAGTGCACCTACTGGGGGTGACATAGAGGAGTGACTGCTTCTCGCCCGCGGATCCCTCAGATGATCACCGCGTCCCGCTCAAGTCCGAAGAGCCGCATATGGGGGCCAAGCTCACCTTATTACGGACGCACCGATCGAATTTGTAGACGTAACTGCCGTAGATGATGAATTGAATATGAAGCTCGTTGTTGGTGGCGATATCGCGCTCGAACCCGGTGAGGCTCAGATGGTTTATGTATTTGGTGGCGCTGATGGCGAAGTTGGCATGTATTTGACACCCGTGATGCAACCGGGCCTGTGCGATGTTGCAACGACCACGACCACGACACCCAGTACAACGACAACCTCCCAAGAGGTAAGAGCGCAGGTGGTCACCCCTCGCTTTGCCGGCTGAAGGCCCTCCACGTCATCCCAGCGAGCGAAGTGACCCGATCACCTCGGGTAGGGCACCGACGAGGGCGTCAATATCGGCCTGGGTGTTGTTCCATCCAACCGAGATGCGCAGCGACCTGCGTGCGTCGAGGCCCATTGCGAGCAGCACGGGCGACGGCTCCAGGGCCTCCGACGAACAGGCGCTTCCGGAATGCGCCGCAATGCCTGCGCGATCGAGGCCGAGGAGGACTGCTTGCGGTTCTATCCCCTCGATGCCCAGGCAGACGATGTGCGGGAGTCGGTTGATCCGGTCCCCATAGACGTGGATTTCTTCCATTTGGTCCGCCATGTCGATGACCTGACCGGTGAGGCGCATAGCTTCGGCCGCTTCCCGGCCAAGTGCGTCGGGGTCGAGATCGTCACATGCGGCCCCGAAGCCGACGATTGCGGGGATGTTTTCAAATCCTGCACGCCTGGCACGTTCCTGGTCGCCTCCGACGATCAACTCCCGTAGGCGCAGACCCCGTCGTACCAGCAGGGCACCGATTCCTGGCGGGCCACCGAACTTGTGGGCGCTCACCGACATGAGATCGGCTCCGAGCGCTTTGAAATCGATCGGAACATGACCGATCGCCTGTGCCGCATCGACGTGTACGAGAACGCCTCGTTCGCGGCATGCCGCCACAACATCGGTGACAGGCTGAAGGGTGCCGACCTCGTGGTTGCCCCACTGGATGTTGACCAACACCGTGGAGCGCGTGACCGCTGCCATGACCTCGTCGGGATCGACTCTCCCAGTGTCGTTCACCCCCACGATCGAGGGCTCGACACCGGTGTAGGCCGCTACCGCAACGCGCACCGCGGAGTGCTCGATTGCCGGAACAACCATGTGAGTGCCGCGTCCTGCTGCACCCCAGACGGCAGTGGCGATGGCTTCGGTGCCACCACTCGTGAACACGACCTCTCGGCTCCGTGCTCCGAGAAGCCCGGCGACTTTCTCTCTGGCCTGTTCGATTGTTCCTCGAGTCAGCATCCCCTCTTCATGTACACGGCTGGGGTCACCATGCGAAGTGGTCAGCCACTCCACCATTGCTTCGCGCGCGGCGGGTCTGAGCGGCGAGGTCGATGCGTGATCGAGGTAGTGGCGGTCCATGAGTGACAGATTATTGGTTCTGCGACTTCAGCTCAGATAGCAGTTCCAGTAGGCGGGGTTTCGAAGATTCGATCTCGTTGATGAGCATTCTCTTGACTAGCTGG
>CAYQFM010000241.1:0-374 GCA_964416735.1 uncultured Iamiaceae bacterium
AAACCAACCGAGGTCCTCCAAGATGTTTCCCGCCTGAGACCGCCCCGCACCGGAAAGCCCCGTGATGACAACGAAATCACTCACAACACAAGGCTAACCATCGAACTCACAGGCGTCGGGTGACAAGCGCCATCAGGCGTGGAATCGTTGCGGCAGCGAGGTATCCGGGTGCTCGATCCAGAAACCCTGCCGGCGGCGCAGGTTCGAGCATCTTCTCCAGGACAAGTCCTTCTTCCGCAAGCGCGTTGACGTATCTGGACAGTGGCCGATGCACGAATCTGATGAACACGCCCTTTTCAACCTGTTCCACGGTCGCCGTCTCCACCAGATACTCACCGATCCGCCAGTACTGCTCGGGCGGATCGAGTATCTGA
>CAYQFM010000241.1:384-2834 GCA_964416735.1 uncultured Iamiaceae bacterium
CCGGCGTCTGAATGAGCGGGTGGTTGAGTAACAACATGAAACGTCCACCTGGCGTCAGGACCCTGGCAACTTCACTCACCGACGATTCGATGTCGTCGATGTGTTCGAAGACCAGACAGGCAACTGCTCCGTCGAATGCTGAATCCGCAAACGGAAGTGCTGCCGCGGGTGCTTGAACGTAAGCGGGACCTCCTCCACGCCGATGAGCTTCTTCGATCTGATTCGCCGTTGGATCGACTCCCACGACACGAGCCCCGTGACCAGCCAGCAGCCGGGCAACCTGCCCTTCTCCGGTTCCAAGATCCAGGACATGTTCAGCCTCGGACAACCAATGCGAGATCAGGGGAAGAATCTGTTCTTCATATTCAGGGTCGGCCCCCTCCGTGAACCCTCGTTGCCACCACGAAGCATGCTGTTCCCAGAGGTCATCCGACATTGCCGTGGATTTTCGCATACACGGCATCGGCAACCGCATCTGGGAGCCAAGTGAGGCTCCGGAGTTGTTCTCTTGAAGCTTTCTTGACTGCACCAACCCCGCCGAATTCACTCACCAGGCGTTTCCGCCTGGCCGGGCCGAGACCCACAATGTCATCGAGCACCGATTTCTTCATTCGCTTGGACCGCAACTCACGGTGGTAGGTGATGGCGAAGCGGTGAGACTCATCGCGTAGACGCTGCAACAGATACAGCCCTTCGGATCTGCGCGATAGTCGTACCGGATCGGACCGGCCGGGTATGAATACCTCCTCGAACTGCTTGGCCAACGAAGCCACAGGGATCTCGCCGTCCAAGCCGAGTTCCTCCACGACACGGAGGGCAACTCCAAGTTGCCCTTTCCCTCCGTCCACCAGAACCAATTGCGGCGGATACGAAAACCGCCCGGATCGCTCCTCAACAGGGAGCTCACGCTGCTCCAGATAGTTGGTGAGCCTGCGGGTGAGCACCTCTTCCATTGCGGCGAAGTCGTCGTTACCCGGTACATCACGGATCTTGAAGCGCCGATATTCACGCTTGGCCGGAAGGCCGTCTTCGAACACGACCATCGAGCCCACGTAGTCGGTGCCCTGAAGGTGGCTCATGTCGTAACACTCGATGCGAAGCGGCGCTTCGGGAAGATCAAGTGCTTCCTGTAGTTCACTAAGGGCACGAGCGCGACTGTTGTGGTCAGACGCCCGCCGCATGCGGTGGCGGCGAAACTCTTCGTCGGCATTCTTGGTAACGGTCTCGAGGAGAGTCACCTTGTCACCGCGTTGAGGCACTCGAATGGTCACCCTCGAGCCTCGAAGTTCAGAAAGCCACTCCTCCAACAGTGACTTGTCAGCCGGGTCACGAGGCACCAGCACCTGCTTCGGAATGCCCTGCGGCAGCGGGTCGGAATAGATCCCCTCGACAATCAGGTCGACGAGTTCACCCGCTGTGAGGTCCTCGGACTTGTCGAGCACCATGCCCTTGCGACCCACCACGCGACCACGCCGCACGTGAAAGACCTGAACGGCGGCTTCCAACTCGTCATCGGCGATGCCGATTACGTCGAGATCCTCTTCGCGGTCGGCAACCATCTGCTGCTTCTCGATGACCGTACGCACTGATTCCAGCCGATCCCGCAGGCGTGCGGCTCGCTCAAATTCCAACTCACCTGCGGCATGTCGCATCTCGGATTCAAGACGCCCAAGGATCGGTTCGGTATCGCCATCCAGAAAGTCGACGAACTCCTGAACCAGCACCGCATAGTCCTCCTCCGAGATGGCCCCGATGCACGGCGCCACGCATTTCTCGATGTGGTAGAGCAGGCACGGCCTCCCCAACTTCGTGTGGCGGGCCAACTTCGCATCGGAACACGTGCGGATCGGAAACGTACGCAGCAGCAGATCGAGGGTTTCGCGAATTGCATATGCATGCGCGTAGGGACCGAAGTACTTGGTCCCCTTGCGCTTCTGGCCTCGCATCACCAACGCCCTGGGCCACTCGTCATCAAGGGTTACCGCCAGGTACGGGTAGCTCTTGTCATCACGCAGGCGGACATTGAAACGAGGTTGGTGTGTCTTGATAAGGCTGTACTCGAGCATGAGTGCCTCGAGGTCATTTCGCACCTGGATCCACTCCACCGATTCCGCTGTTGCCACCATCTGGGCCGTTCGGGGGGCGAGGTTCACAGGGTTCTGGAAATAGTTCGACAACCTGGAACGCAGGCTCTTTGCCTTACCCACGTATATGACTCGACCATGGCCATCTTTGAACTGGTATGAGCCTGGAGCGTCTGGAATCGAACCGGCCGGCGGACGTTGCACCACGGTCTCCAGTGTGCCCCTTTCGGTAGTCGCTCAGGGCCACCATCGCATCGCTCAATCGAATAGTGACACGCTCGTCATTGATGGGTATATGCTGGCTGCCACGTCGGCCTGGTATCCGGCGACATATCAACTCCGAGGCCGACAACCCCGTGGCGTGGC
>CAYQFM010000242.1:0-2833 GCA_964416735.1 uncultured Iamiaceae bacterium
AGCCGGACGAACCCGCTCAAGGTCGACGGCGGGGTCGACCGGATTCGCGCCAACTCGCTGCGGCAGACGCAGCTACTCATCGACCTCGCCGACAGCGCCGGCTTCGAGATCCGCAGCCCGCGGGACCCCGCTCGTCGTGCGGGCACGGTCACGGGGCAACATCTACCCATACGAACTGATCAACGTCGTAACCCCACCATCACCGGCGGCCGGTCTTCCCCCGGGCGAGTTCATCGAGCACGACCTCGATGAAGCCGGTGACCTCGTGGCAGTCGACAGACCAAGGGGTCGCAACGAAGCTGGGATCGTCGTCGGCATCACACGCAATTTCACCGACCGGTACCCCGAGGGCATGACCCGTGTCGCCCTGTTCGGCGACCCCACCCGGGCACTAGGTGCGATCTCGCAACCTGAATGCCGGCGCATCATGGCCGCGCTCGACATGGCGGAAAAGATGGGTGTCCCCATTGAGTGGTTCGCCCTGTCCGCCGGTGCGAAGATCGCCATGGACAGCGGCACCGAGAACATGGATGGCGTGGCCGTTGTCCTACGTCGGATCATCGAGTTCACACAGTCCGGCGGCGAGATCAACATCATCGTGACCGGGATCAACGTGGGTGCGCAGCCCTACTGGAATGCCGAAGCAACCATGCTCATGCACACACGGGGCATCCTCGTGATGACACCGCAGTCGGCAATGGTCCTGACCGGCAAACAGGCACTGGAATATTCCGGTGGCGTCTCAGCCGACGACAACTTCGGAATCGGTGGATACGAGCGGATCATGGGTCCCAACGGCCAGGCCCAGTACTGGGCCAGCGACATCACCTCGGCATGTCGCACTCTGTTGAACCACTATGAACACACCTACGTCGCACCGGGTGAGCGGTTCCCCCGCCGGGCTCCAACCGAGGACCCATCGACACGAGACATCAGCACGTACCCACATGAACTCGATGGGTCGGATTTCGAGAAGATCGGCGACATCTTCTCCCCTGAAGAGAACCCCGACCGCAAGAAGTCATTCGACATCCGCACGCTTATGAGGGCGTGCTCCGACCAGGACCACACGACTTCTGAACGATGGGCCGACATGAGAGGCGCATCGACCGCCGTCGTCTGGGATGCGCACCTCGGCGGTTGGCCGGTGATGATGATCGGCATCGAATCCCACATTGTCCCCCGCCACGGCCCGGTGCCGGCTGACGGGCCACACCTGTGGAGTGCAGGCACTCTGTTTCCGCAGTCGTCGAAGAAGGTCGCGAGGGCGATCAATGCAACGAGCGGGAACCGACCTTTGGTCGTACTGGCCAATCTCTCAGGATTCGACGGCTCCCCCGAGTCGCTGCGTCTTTTGCAACTCGAATACGGCGCTGAGATCGGGCGCGCGATCGTCAACTTCGACGGACCGATCGTGTTCTGTGTCGTGTCGCGTTTCCACGGTGGCGCCTTTGTGGTGTTTTCGCGTTGGCTGAACGACGATCTCGAAGCCGCCGCAATAGAGGGCTCACGGGCGTCGGTCATCGGAGGAGCTCCTGCAGCAGCGGTCGTGTTCTCCCAGGAGGTCGAGTCACGCACCCATGCCGACGCGAGGCTTGCCGACATCGACACGCTCATCGCATCGGCCACCGATGCCGAACAGGAGCAACTGCTGATCGAGCGCGACGGACTCGTAGCGGAGATCCGAGCCGAGAAGCTCGGTGAACTGGCGGACGAGTTCGACGCTGTCCACAGTGTCGAAAGGGCCCTGGATGTCGGATCGATCGACGAGATCATCAAGCCGACGGCCATTCGGCCATATCTGATCGATGCTGTCGAGCGCGGGATTCGGCGCAGCCTCGACCGTCTCGACCGTCTCGACCAACAGGAATGACAAACCGCATCTGACCCGATTGAACCGGTTGGACCGACAGGGCCGTTTGATGGGTCTTCGGATTTCAATTGCTGGCGGGTACGCGTTCGTGATTATTCAGGACTTTTCCTGCACAACGGCCAGCGGTGACCGCTCAATAAATTCACCCGTAACGCTTCACGCCAATGTTATTCTTTCGGCCCATGATCAGAAAAGGATCCACCGCAATTTCCATAGTCGCACTTGTCGGCGTCTTAGCCGTCGGCTGTTCGGGCAACTCGGACTCCAAAGACAAGGAGAAAAGCGCCGTCAGCACTACGGCCAGCAAGACCGACACCACTGCGGGCACCAAGACCACCGAGGCCAAAGATGGTTCCGAGTCTTCTTCAGACACGACGGCGAGCCTGAAGGAACTCAGCAATTCCAACATCAAGGCCATTCTCTCGGAACAAGAACCAGAACTGTGGGCATTGGTCAATTACGACTACCTGTCATGGAACGCCTTTGGTGGATACAACGTGATCCTGAACGAAGGCGCTGACGCCAGCAAAGCCGTAGCACTTTGCGAAGCATTCTCTGCAATTGTCTACGAGTCTGACGAATTCAAACCGCAGCCAGACGCTTCGATAGTTATTGCCACTCCAACAAGCGCGACCGACGTCACGGGCACTCCTGTCGTCAAGCGTGAGAACGCTGAGGGCACCTGCGCAACCGTGTGAAGTCAGTCCTCGGCAAACTGCTCTAGCAGTCCTCGGCAGCTTGCCCTTGCGGTAACCGCCGCCGAAGGCAGCCGCCGCTCTCGTGAACCTGCGGTACCTCATATCGGAAACCGATATGAGGTACCGCAGATTGCTCAAAATCTGAAAACGGCCCTTGGCAAGTACGTAGATAGGAGCGCCGAGCACCTCGCGGGTGTGGTGCAGAGTCAGAACATCAGCTTCCCAAGCTGAGAACGCGGGTTCGATTCCCGTCACCCGCTCC
>CAYQFM010000243.1:0-2795 GCA_964416735.1 uncultured Iamiaceae bacterium
TTGTTTCAAACCCGCGCGAACCGCAGCGTATGCCCAGTCTGGCCAGCGCTGGCGTTACTTGATCGCCAACTTGCGCATCAACTCGATTGCTTCCGGATCGTCGTCACCCGGCCGAGCGATGATGGATCCATCCGAGATCATCCGCCGGATGATCTCCTGTCCGAGTTCTGTCCTCACGATTGTCAGGGTCCAGTCGGCCTCCCGCCCGATTCCACCGGTCGAGATGTCGGCCATCTCCGCGGCGAAGTCCGGACACATGAGACAGCCTTCCCTCGTCCAGGCGTGACACTCGTTCAAGTCGATCTCTCGGTAGTCGCCGTTGTGCAGCCAGATCTGAAATACGCCTTTGATGTTCATCTTCTTGATGTCGCTTCGGCGGATCCGGTACTTCGCTTCGAACAGATCTTCGAAGATGTCGTCCTCAAATGTCTTGGAGCAGAGCAGGCCTATGTTGAAGACGATCGGCTTTGCCTTCTTTCCTGTCTTGCGGTGCCACATGACAGGTGGTGCCGATGACTGGCACCCGGTCCCGATCAACGCAACTTTCTTGAGGCCGCGATCGATAGCGTCGTCGATGGCAAGTGGATTGGCCGAGTATGTGTACCGGCTTCCCGCCGCGGCAAGGATTTCGTCACGGGTGGTCACAATGCCCGGTTTCGGACGCCAGTCATTTGCCTCCCGGTCTATCAACGAGGTGATTGCACCATCGATGTAGCCGTGGTCGAGGGCCCAGATGAGAATTGCGGAAACCAGGCCGCCGTCTTGCCCCATCCGATTGACCATCTCGTCACTCGCCTTGGTGAGCAGGACGTCTCGGTAGATTCCGGCTGTGTCATCGTCGGGACGGTCGTGTCCGAAGAGGTGTTCGTTGGCCTCGGGTTCCCAGGCGCGAAACCTTGAACATGCACGCGTGCATGCCGTGCAACCCTTCTGGCCGTGCGTGCAGTCGCCCGGTCCGAGTTCCTCATCGAGATGGAATGGTTTGTATCCGTCCTGGAAGTGGTTGTAGCCGAGCACGTCGTGCGGACAGACGACCACGCAGGCCGAACACCCCGTACACAATCCCGTGGTCACGACCTCTTCGAACAGTTCTTTCCACTGATAGGTCCAACGGGTCTTGGCGCGTTCGGTGGCGGTGTGCAGACGTTCGTCTTCGGGCCGGGACATGGCGACGAGGCTAGCGTCCGGACCCATGAGGTCCGGGAGTCGAGGAGCCGGTTCGATCGGCGGTAGCGCCGGTATGAACCTCACCAGGTTCGCTTGGTTGTCGATTGCCGCCGCGCTGACGACCATGGGGATAAAGACCGTCGCGTACCTCTTCACCGGGTCGGTTGGTCTTCTCTCTGATGCCCTCGAATCCGTGGTCAACCTGGTGGCCGGCATCGTTGCGCTGGTCGCCCTACACGTTGCGGCCAAGCCTCCCGACAAGCGCCATCAGTTCGGTCATGAGAAGGCCGAATATTTCGCCGCAGGCGCCGAGGGGGCGATGATCGTTGCCGCCGCCATCAGCATCTTTTGGGTATCGATCCGTCGGTTGATCAACCCCGTCGAACTCGAACATCTCGGACTCGGCTTGGTCATATCTCTGGTTGCCGCGGGTGTGAACCTCGCGGTTTCGATCATCCTGACGCGGGCAGGCAGGAGGTATCGCTCGATCACGCTGGAGGCTGATGGTCGTCACCTGATGACCGACGTCTGGACCTCGGCGGGAGTGGTCGTCGGTGTTGGTGCGGTTGCGGTGACGGGATGGAAAGTCCTGGACCCGGTGATAGCGATGGTCGTCGGAGTTCAGGTTCTCATCACCGGGTGGGTTCTGATCCGGCGTTCGACGAGCGGGTTGATGGATGAGGCTCTCGATTCAGATCAGCGGGCGGCAATCGAGGCCGTCCTCGAAAGCCACAAGGGTCCTGGAATGCAATATCACGCTCTCAGGACCCGTCGCGCCGGCCGTCGGGCATTCCTGACCGCACACATCTTGGTTCCCGGTCGTAGCACCGTGCAGGAAGCGCATGATCTGGTCGAGAAGATCGAGTTCGAACTCCACCGGGCGATTGAAGATCTGACGGTCGTGATGCACGTCGAGCCGCTCGAGGACCCTAGGTCGTTCTCTGACGAAGGGCTGGAGCGCCTTCACACGCCACCGTCGGTATCTGGACTGACGGACGACCCCGGTGCTGCGTCGCGACGGGAGTAGCCGGTCCCATGGCGCCCCCGGCAGGATTCGAACCTGCGCACACGGCTCCGGAGGCCGTTGCTCTATCCCCTGAGCTACGGGGGCTTGGGAGGGCCGAGCGTAGCTCCGGTTAGGATCGCGCGGCCACCTGTGCCGCCCCCGAAAGGACCTCTGTGATCCGCGATCAGCTCGAAGAAGCCATCCGGGCGGCGTTACGCACACTCGAAGTGGAACCGTTCCCGAGCGAGATTCAACTGGAGCGGCCCGCACGTCCGGAGCACGGTGACTGGTCGACCAACATTGCGCTCGTCTCAGCCAAGGCTGCCGGCTACAACCCTCGTGAGTTGGCCGGGCTGCTCATTACCCGCCTCGAAGCCGACCCACCCGTGCACGTGACCGGCGTGGAAATTGCCGGTCCGGGTTTCATCAACTTCCGTCTGGCTCCGACATGGTTGCATGACGTGCTCGGACAGGTCATCGATGAAGGCGTCGCCGGATACGGTCGACACGGTTTCGGCTCAGGGGTGAAGGTCAACGTCGAGTTTGTGAGTGCCAACCCCACCGGGCCGTTGCACGCCGGTCATGGTCGTGGTGCGGCATACGGAGATTCGTTGGCGAGGCT
>CAYQFM010000244.1:0-2781 GCA_964416735.1 uncultured Iamiaceae bacterium
GATCCACACAATCGAACATGTGTACGACTGTAATGAGGTGCTGTGACAGCGATGATGTATCGCTCGAAGAATCGCCTGATTCGAACCGTGAATCCGTTGACGCGGATTATGAACTCGACGCAGGTCAAGAACTCCGGGTGCTTGGAGTAGGACGAAAAACAAGAAGAACCCAACGGAGAGTTGGGTTCTTCTGCGACGGTCACCTGACGGTGTCCCGTGGAGCATTCTGACACCCAAACATGGGGTGCCTTACTGGGAATCAGTTCAGCGTCAATGTTATGTCGTCGTGGGCCGGTATTCAATGGGCACTCCGGCCCAATCGTGAGGCCGTCAGTCCCAGGGGGCCTATTCTTTGCGCTGGTCGGAACCGGTGAGACACCCGAGCGGTCGAAAGGACCCCCGAGATGGTCACGAAAGTCCGAAGCGTCGAAGAAGCGGTGGCCGAGATCAGGCCCCACGACAAATTGGCGCTGCCGTTGGGCCCGGGCCAACCCTCGGCGTTCACACATGGGCTGGCAAAGCGAGACGACTATGTGGCGCTAGAGATCTACACGGCTCTGCTGGTCGATTTCTACGAGGTTTTCACCAAGCCCGGTGTCACCTACATGAGCGGCTTCTATGGTCCGGTCGAGCGGATCCTCGTGGACGCGGGCCACGACGTGCAGTTTGTCCCGTCGGACTTTCGCCGCTTTGCGCCAATCCTCCAAGCCAGGGAAGCCAGGGTTATGGCGACCGTGGCGACGCCTCCCGATCGTTACGGCGACCTGAGCCTGTCGTTGCACGCGGGAGCGAGCGTCGATGAAATCGCAAGGTGTGCGAAAGACCCCGAGCGCATCCTGATCGTGGAGATGAACCCCAACTTTCCCCGCACCTACGGTCTGGCCCCCGAGCACATGCACCGCATTCCCATCGACGAGGTGGACATCCTCATCGAAGGCGATGCCAAACCGTTCATCCTCGAAGATCCCGAACCAACCGACATCGACCGGCTCATTGCCGACAATGCATGTAGGTACATCCATGACGGAGCCACCTTGCAGACCGGAATCGGTGGAATCCCGTCAATGATCGTCAGGCGTCTGGCCGAAGGCGACGGTGGGGACTACGGCATTCACTCCGAGATGTTCACCACCGGGTTGATGCACCTGCACCGGGCCGGGAAGGTGACCAACCGCAAGGCAACGTTCGACGGTGTTTCGATCACGACGTTCTGCGCGGGAACGGCCGACCTCTATGACTGGCTCGACGGCAACGAACTGGTGCGGTTCCTCCCGGTGGACGTGGTCAATTCGCCGGAGGTCATTGCGCGCAACAAGCGCATGGTTACCATCAATGGCGCTTTGGCCATAGATCTCCAGGGTCAGGTTGTGGCGGACACCATCGGCGCTCGTCAGTTCTCGGGCATCGGCGGACACGAAGATTTTGTGTCGGCTCCCGGGTTCGACAATGAGTCACGCTCACTTGTCTGTATGCCGTCCACGGTGACCGTTGGCGGCGAGGTGAGATCTCGAATCGTGCCGATGTTGCCCGAGGGGTGGATTGTCACCACACCACGCCACCAGGTCGATGTGATTGTCACTGAGTACGGGTCAGCGGAACTGCGCGGCCGAACCGTGCGTGAACGTGCTGAAGCCCTCGCCGCAATAGCCCACCCTCTTTCCCGCTCGGAATTGGCTGCCGCTGCGGCTCAACTCTGAGGCGCCCAAAAGGGGGTACCCCGGTAGGGTGCAAGCATGGCCGCAGGAAGAGCGATGTTTGCGATGGGGTGCTTCTGGGGCCCGGAGCGACTCTTCGCGTCGATCGACGGCGTGGTGTCCACGGCGGTCGGTTACTCGGGTGGCACCACGGAGGCGCCGACCTACGAGGCAGTGTGCAACGGATACACCGGCCACGCCGAGGCGATTCTCGTCGAGTTCGACCCGCAGGTTGTTACCTACGAGGACCTGTTGAAGGTGTTCTGGGAGAACCACGACCCCACCCAGGGAATGCGCCAGGGCAATGACATCGGGTCGCAGTACCGCTCGGTGATCTTCACATTCGACGTTGAACAACGCAGTGCCGCGGAGGCAACGCGGGATCTGTATCAAGAGGTGCTGAGTGCGGCCGGTCTCGGAGCGATTACCACCGAGATCGTTGATGCTCCGAAGTTTTTCCGCGCCGAGGAGTATCACCAGCGCTATCTGGAGCGGGTTCCCGGTGGCTACTGCGGCCATGGTGGAACCGGTGTGCGCTTTCCCATTCATGAGACAGGCGGTGGGCAACTTCGGCCGTGAGAGCACCCGTGAGCACCTCTGAGAACCCGTGAGCACCAGTTGGTGAACGTGTGGGATTATTCCGGAGTCCCTGCGTGTTCAACACCTTGGCTATGCCCGAAAAGAAATCACACACCATGAAAGAGGAATGCAACCATGGCTTTTGAACTTCCCGCGCTGCCCTACGAGATGGATGCTCTGGCTCCGCACATTTCCAAAGAGACCCTCGAGTACCACTACGGCAAGCACCATCAGGCGTATGTGACCAACCTGAACAACTTGACCGAGGGCACCGACGACGCGAACGCATCGCTCGAAGATGTGATTGCCAAGGCCGATGGCGGTCTGTTCAACAACGCCGCCCAGGTCTGGAACCACACGTTCTACTGGAACTCGATGAGCCCCAACGGTGGTGGTGAGCCCACCGGAGCCGTGGCCGATGCGATCTCGGGCGCGTTTGGTTCGTATGACAAGTTCCGTGAGGAGTTCTCACAAGCCGCCGCCACCCAGTTCGGTTCGGGTTGGGCAT
>CAYQFM010000245.1:0-1384 GCA_964416735.1 uncultured Iamiaceae bacterium
CTGGTCCGCGGCACGCACAGAATGGCCAAGGCCCCGATCAAAGGAACCAGAACCAACAGCGGCAGAATCGGGAAACTCGAAGACCCTGTTGCCGAGGTCTCTGATGCAAGAACGAGCGGATTCATCGCCACCCCATCACTGTGGTCATGACATAGGCG
Source organism: uncultured Iamiaceae bacterium (assembly GCA_964416735.1). Lineage (GTDB taxonomy): Bacteria > Actinomycetota > Acidimicrobiia > Acidimicrobiales > Acidimicrobilacustridaceae > CAYQFM01. Next base: position 159 of record CAYQFM010000245.1, read on the forward strand.
ACCATCACGACTACTCCGATCGAGAGCATCAGGGCGTATGCACGCACATAGCCACCCTGCAGGTAGCGCATCTTCGCTGCGCTCCAACGGGTCGCCTGACCTACACCTTCCACGGCTCCGTCAATCGCGACCTTGTCGATGGTCGCCAGCATCTCGGCCCCTTCACGTCCGGGACCACCCATGAATCGGGTCACGGCCAAGTCGTAGTAAAGGCCCTTGACGAAGGCGGTGGGTTCGAATGCGTGTCGGTCCATTCGGCCTCTGGTCCAGAGGAACCGGGCACCCGCGAGAATGGCGATGGCCAAGACAGCAGAACCGGCCATGAGCATGACCTGGGTTCCACCGTGGTACTTGGCCTCCATTGGGCGACCGTGTTCGAATACCGGCTCAAGCCACTCCTCGAGAAAATGGAACTTCCCAAACGGGATCGACAAGAAGCCGGTAAACGTCGCGCCAATGGCAAGAACGATCAGCGGAACGGTCATGGTCCAAGGCGACTCATGCGGTGTGTAGTCAGCCGAGAGGTCGGGCGCATGGACGGGTTCCGGTAGCGCCTCCACGTCGGCGTCTTCGACCCCGGCCGCCAACAGAGCGACAACCGCTGGATCACGATGGTCCGTCGGCACGGTGACTGTCCCATCCACAGTTTCGCCGGCTTCTGGGTTCCCCTCGCCAGAGCCCCCATGTTCCAGGGTGGAGACCGGGTCACCCGTCGTCGCGTTCAAGGCGGGCCACTTCGGTTCACCGAAGAACGTCCGGATGGTGACACGACCCATGTAGTACGCGGTGAGCACCACACCGATCATCTCGACCGCGAACAGAACCGGGCTGCGGCCGAGAGCGAAGGCGGTTATCTCGTCCTTGGACCAAAAGCCGGCAAAGGGCGGCACACCCGCTATGGCAAGCGTGGAGATGACGAACGTCGCGGCCGTGATGGGCATGAACTTGCGCAGACCGCCCATTCGGCGCATGTCCTGTTCGCCGTGCATTCCGTGTATCACCGAGCCCGAACCCAGGAACAGGCAGGCCTTGAAGAAGGCGTGGGTCACCATGTGGAAGATCGCCACCCAATACGCCTGGAGACCGACAGCAAGGAACATGAATCCCAACTGGCTGACGGTCGAGTAGGCGAGGACCTTCTTGATGTCCATCTGCGATGTGGCGATGAGGCCCGCCACCACGGCGGTAATGACACCGACCCATGCGATGACCATCGGAACCCAGTC
>CAYQFM010000245.1:1394-1623 GCA_964416735.1 uncultured Iamiaceae bacterium
CGCGGCATGGATCAGTGCGGAAACCGGAGTGGGGCCCGCCATGGCATCCGGAAGCCAGATGAACAGCGGAAGCTGTGCCGACTTTCCGGTTGCTCCCACAAAGAGCATCAGAACGATGAAACTCGCCGTGCTCGCCGCAATTGCAGGCGCGGCCGGAAGGAACTCGGCGTAGGTGATGGACCCGAAGGCGAAGAACGTGACGAAGATGCCGATCATGAAGCCCCAGTCA
>CAYQFM010000245.1:1633-2771 GCA_964416735.1 uncultured Iamiaceae bacterium
TCACCGACTCGGTTGGTGATGAAGGCTTTCTTACCCGCGCTGGCGTTCTCGTCCTTGGTGAACCAGAACGAAATCAGCAGGTATGAACATGTCCCCACGCCCTCCCAGCCGACGAAGGTCAGCAGGAGATTGTCGCCCAGCACGAGGATGAGCATCGAGAACACGAAGAGATTCAGGTAAAGGAAGAACTTCGAGAAGTCCTTGTCGCCGTGCATGTAACCCACCGAGTACAGGTGGATCAGCGCGCCGATGCCGGTGATGAACAGAACCATTGTCATCGACAAGGGGTCCACCAGGAATCCGATGTTCACCCTGAACGAGCCAACCGGTATCCAACTGAAAAGCACCTTGGTAAAGGTGTGTTCGTGTTCGTTGCGTAGAGCCAGAAAGGTGCCGACCGCCACTACGAAGGACCCGGCAACCATTGCGGTGGCCAGCCAGCCTGCCATGGGCTCGCGAAGCCGCCGACCAAACAGCACCAACAACACACCGCCGGCAAGTGGTAGGGCAGGGATCAACCAGACGAGATTCAACATTGTTCGGTCCCTAACCCCTGAGTACCGATAGATCGTCGGCTGTCACCCCTGGGCGACGCCGCGAAGCCGCAACGATGATCGCCAGACCGACGACCACCTCCGCTGCTGCAACCACGAGTACGAAGAAGACCGTGACCTGTCCGGTGAGATCGCCAAGCATGCGGCCGAAGGTGACAAAGGTGAGGTTCACGGCGTTGAGCATCAACTCGATGCACATCACCATGACCAACAGGTTGCGGCGGATGAGCAGCCCCACCGCTCCGATACCGAACAGGAGTGCGGAGAGGGTCAAGTACGCGGTGTCCAGGTTCTTCATCAGGCACCCACCTCCTCGTCGACCTCTGGTTCACGTGTCACCGGGTCATCTCCCTGATCGGTCATCGATTCGGGTCCGTCGGGGAGCGGCTGCGGGTTCTTCTCACGCCGTGAGAGCACAACCGCTCCGACCACGGCCACTGTCAACAACGCAGCGGTCAACTCGAGCGCGAACACGTAGTCGGTGAACAACAGTCGTCCGAGTTGCGCGATGTTCGACTCATCCGGGTCGATGGCAAGCAGCGATCCGGCTTTGGCTGCCGTTCCAGTGACCACCTTGGACCCAC
>CAYQFM010000246.1:0-2766 GCA_964416735.1 uncultured Iamiaceae bacterium
AACCTGCGACACACGGTTTAGGAAACCGATGCTCTATCCCCTGAGCTACGAGGGCTTGGCGCCGCTCCATTGTCGTCGGACCTGGCTGGCTACGGCCAACCAGCCGAGGTTGGGAAGTGGGTTTCAGAGGCCTTGCTTACAGAGGCCTTGCTTTCAGTTGACCTGCAATTGAGCACTGGCCGCCTTGATGAGGGCGCCCTTGCCGTCGAAGATGCTGATCGTGTAGCTGTAGACGCCTGGCCCGGGGCATCCACCACCTTGCACCTCACCGGGGCATACGGACTGACTGCCGCTGGCGGCGCCGCTGTTCAGCCCGTTACCTCTCACGATCACTGAAATCGGTCCGTTTGATGTTGCACTCCAGGAGACCTGGACATCTCCGGTCCCTTTCCCCACGGAAATAACGCCTTGGCCATTGATGCTGATTGACGCGGTCGCACTCTGGACGGCGTGGGTGGTGGTTGTCGTAGTCGAGGGTGCGCCACCGCCACCGCCACCGCCACCGCCCGGGGCAGCGACCGTTGTGGTCGTGACATCTGGATCGCCGTCACCATCGGTGTCGGTTGGTTCAGTGGTTGTTGTCGTAGACGAGGTTGTGGTTGTGGGTCGCGTGGTGGTCGTCGTCTTCGAAGGATCCTGCGTGGTTGTCGTATTACGGAGGACCGTGTCGCCGGTAGCCACCTCGTCCTTGTCGGAACCGCCAAGCGCAACGGCCGCGATGATCGCCCCGATTATCACCACTGCCGCGGCGGCGCCGATGATCAGCTTCCACGGGCGACGGTCGTCTTTGGGAATCTCGAGAGGTGCGCCGGAGGATTCGACCGGTTTGTGTTTCGCTCCAGACCCACCGTCTTCTCCGTCGTTGGCCGGTGAGCCGTCAGAATTGCCGCTGCCCATTCCGCCGAGAAGAATCGGTGAAATGCCAGTCTTGGTTGGTGCCGGTTCCTCGGATTCGCCCCCGCCCTCCTTGCCCTCGGATGCCAGTGCTAGTGGGGCAAGGGCCTTTCCGGGCTTGGAGTCGTCAGCCTCGACATTCTTGTCGGAAGATTTCTTGTCGGAAGGCTTCTTCTCGGACGATGTTTTTTCGGCTGGCTTCTTCTCGGCCGGCTTGTCTTCGCCGTCGCGCTTGGGGTCGACAACCGAATCTTCGGATTTTTGGTCGGCCTTCGCGGCTTTGGTTGAAGCGGCGGAAACCTCACCACCTTTTGCTGCGCCACCCTTTGCCGCTTCTGCGAGTTCCTCGGCGTTGACGAATTTCGATCCACTCATGTCAACGCCAGAGGCGACGAGTGCGGAAGCTACCTTCTCTTTCAGACCTGTCGGGGCGATCGCAACCGGGATCGACGCGAAGACCTCGAGCGGCGCAAGAGCGATCATCGCGCGTGCCCGACACTGGTCGCAGCTCTTCAGATGATCATTGATGGTGCGGACAACGTCGGAGTTGAAACTGTCGCCCTTGTCTTTCAGGGCATTGGCGAGAGGCTTGTGTTCGGGTTTCCCGCCGCGCCAGAGGATCCGGGCGCGAACGGTCGTTCCGAATCCGATGGGCAGCTTCTCTTCTACCTTTCGGATATTTTCCGTCTTGTCTCCGATGACGCTGGCAATCTCATCGCTGGTGAGACCGTGTCGGACTGTGAGGTCGAGGACTTCACGGGGCCGGTCGCCGAGGACCTCAGCGGCATCCCACAGCAGGGGCGTGACAGCACGGTCTTTCCCGAGAAGCATCCTGTCGGTTCCTCGGGTCAGGCTGTCCTCGCCGGTCGGGCCGGCCGGCTTCCCCGGGGCGGAGGATTTCGGAACGTGCTGGCGGGTTGCCCGGAGAGCTGAGACCCCGAATGCATCAGCGGAACCGGATTTCTGCAGTCGCTTCCACATGTCGCCGAAGACCTTGATCTCGATGTCTGCGGCATCGCGTGACGACACGCCACGATTGACGATCCGGTCATGGACTGCGTCGAACCAGGCATCGAACAGTCGCCCGAATGCCCGAGCATCTCCTGCTTTGTGGAGGGCTGTGAGCGCTTGATCCTGGCTGCGTCGTTCCTGGATTCGGGAAGCCCCGTCCCCAGATGACCCTGCCAATGGTCCTTTGGATGCTCCGCTTTGGTCGTCCACAATTCTCCTCGTCTACCGGGTCTTGCTGTCGAGACGTTGAAACGCGTGGGTCCTCGTCCCGTGCCGACCGTGACATACCCCGCCGACACCGATGATGCATCTTGCTGTCCCGAATCTAGCCGTGACAGCCGCCACTTTCTGCCCAGACGTAACCACTGAGCACAATTCGGTCGATTGCCTTTCGGCAGGGCGGGGACCAAATTGAGTGAGCATCAGTGTTTGCGACCGTATTTCGGGTGAGTCTGAAGCTAATTCAGGAAGTCACCGTTTGAACGGAGTGGTCCGGATCGGTCGAAACCTGATCAGAGGTGAACGCAACGGTCTTCCAGCGCTTGTTGCTGAAGTCTTCGGTTGCATCGACGAACGAAGGAGAAGAGCGATCGCCTGTGTTGCTGTAGGTCAGAATTGATTGGGCAATTGGACCGGAATCAGTGAACTGGACCGCCAGTACGAAGCTTGTTCCTGCATTGACCGGATAGCCCGCTCTTGTCAGGGACGACCACGGTGCGACCCGGGTGCCCATGGCGGGAAGCGTTTCGCCTGACGGGAATGAGAGAGGCGACCAGGTGACCACGTTGGTCACACCGTCGACGGAGTTCCCGCCGTGGATTGGAACTCGAACCCCATTGCGGTCCGCGTACTGGAGATCGC
>CAYQFM010000247.1:0-723 GCA_964416735.1 uncultured Iamiaceae bacterium
GCATCGACCTTGGGGTTCTTGTAGCCGCACGACAGCACGTTCGTCGAGTCCGCGGGAGCCAGGGTCAGGTAGTTCGCGGGACCTGAGGTGAATCCGCTCTGGAACATGTTCATCAGCATGTGGTAGTCACGGGCGAGCCACTTGTTCGACCAGGGGCCGCCCGCCAGCTGCTCGATGCGCACCTGCAGACCGACCTGGGCCCAACCCGCTGCCAGCACCTGGGCGACGTCCTTGGACGTCTGGTTGGTGCCGATCGTGATCGTGAAGTCGCGGCGGGTCGTCGTCGCTCGTGCCAGCAGCGACTTGGCCTGGTCGTAGTCAGGTGCGGGTGCGAACACCTTCAGTGTCGGGTCCCAACCGAGCTCCGCAGGGCCGATCGGCCCCTGCCCCGGTGTGGCCTCGCTGCCGAACACCTTGGCGACGACTCCGGCGCGGTCCATGGAGACGGCGACGGCCTTGCGGAAGTTCTCGTCGGAGAACGGCTCTCGTCCGATCAGCACGTAGGTGAGGATGTCGGTCGGCGCCTCGGAGATCTGCACCGTGACCCCTTCGGCGCCCTTCATGGCGGCGATGTCACGGCTCGGCACCTGGGTGATCATGTCGACGGTGCCCTGCTTGAGGCTCACCTCGCGGGTCGAACCGTCCTGGAACACCGTGTAGGTGATCCCCGTGAACGTGGGCTTGTCACCGTGGTAACCGTCGTAGCGGGACATCACGAAGCTC